>JBPCSU010000053.1:0-3929 GCA_051006815.1 Limnohabitans sp. | reverse complement strand
GTTCTTGTCCTTAGTGTGAAGTGCCGAGGTAAGCGCTGATCACTTCCTCGTTGTTGCGCACCTCATCGGGGGTGCCGTCGCCGATCTTCTTGCCGTAGTCGAGCACGACCACGCGATCAGAAATATCCATCACCACGCCCATGTCGTGTTCGATCAACACGATGGTGGTGCCAAATTCGTCGTTCACGTCCAAGATGAAGCGACACATGTCTTGCTTCTCTTCCACGTTCATACCGGCCATGGGCTCGTCGAGCAACAACACTTGCGGCTCAAGGGCCAAGGCACGGCCCAAGTCCACGCGCTTTTGCAAACCGTAAGGCAGTTGACCCACTGGGGTTTTACGGAAGGCTTGAATTTCTAAGAAGTCGATGATGCGTTCGACTTTTTCGCGGTGGCGAATTTCTTCTTGCTCCGCAGGCCCAATGCGCAAGGCTTGCATGAGGATGTTGCTCTTCATGCGCAGGTTGCGGCCCGTCATGATGTTGTCCAACACGCTCATGCCTTTGAACAAGGCCAAGTTTTGGAACGTACGTGCAATGCCCATGGTCGCCACTTGGTGGCTGTCCATGTGGTCAAAGGTTTGGCCACGGAAAGTGATCGAACCCTCTTGTGGCGTGTAAACGCCGTTGATGCAGTTCAGCATCGAGCTCTTGCCAGCGCCGTTGGGGCCGATGATGGCGCGGACTTCGTGCTCTTTGACGTTGAAGGAAATATCGGTCAGCGCTTTGACGCCACCGAAACGCAAACTGATGTTTTTGACGTCGAGGATGACGTCACCGATTTTCTTGCTCATGCTGCTTTCCCCACAGGTGCGAAGGTTTTGGCATCAGACAGCTTGAGCGTGGCGCTCACGCTGCCGGTACGACCGTCTTCAAACTTCACTTGGGTTTCAATGAATTGTTCAGCGGCGCCGTTGTACAGCGCAGTGACCAAGGCCTCGTACTTCTCGGCAATGAAGCCGCGACGCACTTTGTTGGTACGCGTCAACTCGCCATCGTCGGCGTCGAGTTCTTTATGCAAAACCAAGAAGCGGCTCACTTGGCTACCTGCCAACCGCTCGTCAGCGGCCAAATCAGCGTTGACCTTTTCGACGCATTCTTTGATCAGCGCATACACCTCTGGCTTTTGCGCCAAATCGGTGTAGCCCGCGTAGGGCAGGTTGCGGCGCTCGGCCCAGTTACCCACGGCTTCGATGTCGATGTTGATCATCACGCACACTTTTTCGCGTTGGTCACCGTAGGCCACCACTTCTTTGATGTGCGGGAAGAACTTGAGTTTGTTCTCCACATACTTGGGCGCAAACATGGCGCCATCGTTGCTACCGCCTTTGATGCGGCCCACGTCTTTGACGCGGTCAATGATTTTCAAGTGGCCATGGGCATCCAAGAAGCCCGCGTCGCTGGTGTGGTACCAACCATCGGCAGTGAGCACTTCTTCGGTCGCCTTGTCGTTCTTGTAATAGCCTTTGAGCAAGCCAGGCGACTTGACCAAGATCTCGCCGTTGTCAGCCACTTTGATTTCCACACCAGCACAGGGCACGCCCACGGTGTCGGCACGGGCTTCGTGGTCGGGTTGCAAGCACACGAACACCGCTGTTTCGGTAGAACCGTAGAGCTGCTTCAAGTTCACGCCCACCGAGCGGTAGAAGGTAAACAAGTCGGGGCCAATCGCCTCACCCGCGGTGTACGCCACACGCACGCGGCTCATGCCCAAGTTGTTGCGCAAGGGGCCATAGACCAAGAAGTCACCCAAGCTGTAGAGCAAACCACCGATCAGACCGATCGATTTGCCATCCATCTTGGCGGGGCCATATTTGCGCGCCACATCCATGAAGTAATGGAACATGCCACGCTTGATGGCACCTGCGTCTTCCATACGAATCATCACGCTGGTCAACAAGCCTTCAAACACGCGGGGCGGCGCGAAGTAATAGGTGGGGCCGACTTCTTTCAAGTCGATGGTGACCGTCGCGCCTGACTCAGGGCAGTTCACCACATAGCCGCAGTACAGCCACTGGGCATAACTGAAGATGTTCTGACCAATCCAAGCGGGGGGCAAATAAGCCAACACGTCTTCGTGTGAAGACAGCTTGTCAAACAAGGCGCCTGCTTCTGCACGGTTGATCAACGAGTTGTGGGTGTGCACCACACCTTTGGGATTGCCCGTGGTGCCGGAGGTGAAGAACATGGCGCCCACGTCATCTTGGTGCGCTTTCTCCACTTCGTCCAAATAAAAATCGGGATGTTGCTTGGCAAACACGGCGCCAGCAGCCAACAACTCTTCCAACGAAGCCAAGCCTGGCTCGTCGTATTTGCGCAGACCACGTGGGTCGTCAAAGAAGATGTGCGCGATTTGTGGACATTGCTCACGAATCTCAAGCAATTTGTCCACTTGCTCTTGGTCTTCCACCACGCAGAAACGCACCTCAGCGTTGTTCAGTGGGAACACGCATTCGGGCGCGGCTGCATCTTGGTACAACGGAATTGGAATAGCACCCAAGGATTGCGCGGCCAACATGGTGGCGTACAAGCGGGGGCGGTTGGAGCCGATCACCACCAAGTGTTCGCCACGTGTCAAACCGGCTTGATGCAAGCCGCACGCCATGTGTTGCACCATCTCAGCCATCGCGGCCCAGGTGATGGTTTGCCAAATGCCGTATTCCTTCTCGCGCATGGCGGGCGCATGGGGGCGCTCGCTGGCATGCTTGAGTAACAGTCGAGGAAACGTGGTCTGCATTCCTTGTCCTTGCTTTAAGTGTTGATCAAAGATCACTGTCCCATACGAGACGGGTGAGCGATGTTGCCCGCGATCGTAGGGCTAGGTTTGACGCCAAGTTGTCATTTCGACGACAATCTAGGGTAGACACTGAGCAGTAATTACCCTAGTTCTGATTTCAATCACCTTGATCCATGGCCAAAGAACCCAGCGTTTACCAACGTCGTCGCACCCCGACCCCCAACGAACTGGCGCAAATTCCTTGGTTGAATTTGCTCACCCCGCAAGAACGTCAGCACATTGAGCCGCAACTCGTGGTGAGCGACCCCGCGCCAGGCGATTACGTGTGCCGCATGGGCCGCCCCGCCACGTACTGGTTTGGCGTGGTGGAAGGCCTGCTGAAGATGAGCGCCGACAGCGCCAGCGGCCGCACCATCACCTTCACCGGCGTGCCGCCTGGCGGGTGGTTTGGCGAGGGCACCGCCATCAAACGCGAGAGCTATCGCTACAACATCATGGCTTTGCGACGCAGCGTGGTGGCGGGCTTGCCCATTGACACGTTTCATTGGCTGCTCGACAACTCGATTGGCTTCAACCGCTTTGTCATGAACCAACTCAACGAACGTTTGGCGCAGTTCATCGAGGCACGCGAGATCGATCGCTCGAACGACCCCGATGTGCGTGTCGCCCGCAACTTGGCCACCTTGTTCAACCCCACGCTGTATCCTGGTGTCGGGGAAATTTTGCGCATCACACAGCAAGAGTTGGCCTACCTCGTCGGCCTCTCGCGCCAGCGCGTGAATGTGGCGCTGAATCGACTGGAAGAGCAAGGCGCCATCCGCATCGAATACGGCGGCATGCGCGTGCTCAACTTGGCGGCGTTGCGTGCCAGCGGCACATCGGCCTGAGGTCGATGTGCACAAAGCCTCGGTACATCAGCCCCCTCGTTAAACTTAAAGCCCTTTTTCCGACCCTGTATGTCAGACACCTCCCCCACGCTCACCCGCCTCAACAAACGCATGGCCGAACTCGGCCTGTGCTCGCGCCGCGAGGCCGACGCGTGGATTGAGCAAGGCTGGGTGCTGGTGAACGGACGGCCTGCAGAAATGGGTGTCAAAGTGGGGCCGCAGGACCGCGTCGAAATTGACCCACGCGCCAAGGGCCACCAACAAACACAAGTCACCATCTTGCTGCACAAGCCCATGGGCTATGTG
>JBPCSU010000052.1:0-17470 GCA_051006815.1 Limnohabitans sp. | reverse complement strand
GACCAAACCTGCGCCACCGAAAAACGCCGCCGTCGCAAACGCGGCAGCATGGTGGATCCCGCGGTGCGTGTGTTGATCAACGACTTGGTGTGCGAAGGCTGCGGCGATTGCGGCGTGCAAAGCAACTGCTTGAGCGTGGAGCCGCTGGAAACCGAATTCGGTCGCAAGCGCACCATCAACCAAAGCACGTGCAACAAAGACACCAGCTGCTTGAAAGGTTTTTGCCCCAGCTTTGTCACCGTGGAAGGTGGCGCGTTGAAGAAAGCCACCCAAGGCGCTTCGCGCATCGCCCTGCCCGAGGTCACCTTGCCTGAGCCCACGTTGCCAGAGATGGCACACCCCTGGGGTGTGGTGGTGGCGGGCGTCGGCGGCACGGGCGTGATCACCATTGGCCAGTTGTTGGGCATGGCCGCCCACATTGAGGGCAAAGGCATCGTCACGCAAGACGCGGCGGGTCTGGCGCAAAAAGGCGGTGCCACTTGGAGCCATGTGTTGATTGCCCATAAACAAGACGACATTCGCACCACGCGCATCAGTTTGGCGGCTGCCGATTTGGTGCTGGGTTGCGACCCCATCGTGGTGGCCGGCAAAGAAACCATGCAGCGCATGCGTGCCGGGCGCACCCATGTGGCTCTGAACGCGCACAGTGCGCCCACCGCCGCATTTGTGCGCAATGCCAATTGGCAAAACCCGGGCGATGCGTGCGTGGCCGACATCGTGCAAACCGTCGGCACTGAGGGCGTGAGCGCTTTTGATGCCGACCGCGTGGCCACGCAAGTGCTGGGCGACAGCTTGTTCATCAACCCCATGATCCTGGGCTACGCCTGGCAAAAAGGGTGGATCCCATTGGGCTTGGAAGCACTGATGCGCGCGATGGAACTCAACGACGTGGCGGTGGACAAAAACAAAGCCGCGTTCACTTGGGGCCGCCATTGCGCGCACGATTTGTCCGCGGTGCTGGCCCGTTTGGCACCCGCGCAAGTGGTGCAGTTCCACAAGCCTGAAGGTATCGATGCACTGGTGGACAAACGTGTGGCGTTTCTCACGTCTTATCAGAACGCAGCCTACGCCAACACCTACCGCACCTTGGTGCAACGCGTGCGCGAGGCCGAAGCGGGTGTGAACAAAACCACGCTGACTGAAGCCGTGGCGCGCAACCTCTTCAAACTCATGGCCTACAAGGACGAGTACGAAGTGGCGCGCCTGCACACCGACGCTGCGTTCTTGCAAAAAATCAACACAATGTTTGAGGGCGATTACACGCTGCACTACCACTTGGCGCCGCCACTCATCGCCAAGACCAACGCCAAAGGCGAGCTGCAAAAACAAAAGTTTGGGCCGCTCATGTTGACGGGGTTCAAGCTGCTTAAGCACTTCAAAGGGTTGCGTGGCACCGCACTGGATGTGTTTGGCTACACCCATGAGCGTCGCACCGAGCGCGCGTTGGTGACGCAATACCGTGCCAGCATCGAGGTGTTGGTGGCACAGCTCACGCCAGCCAATCACGCGCTGGCGGTGGAGATTGCGCGCATTCCTGAACAAATCAAAGGGTTTGGCCATGTCAAGGCGCGCCACCTGGCGGCAGCCCGCGAAAAGTGGACGGCCTTGAAAGCACAGTGGGCCGCCCTGAACTAGGGGATTGACCCCGGCCGCATACAATGCACGGTTGGTCTGCTGGGGCGTTTTGCACCCTGGCAACCGTCTCTTATTTTGGAGTTTGACCGTGTTGATTTCTTCTGCTTTTGCCCAAACTGCACCTGCCGCTGCTGCAGGTGGTGATGTGATGTCTTCTCTGCAAGGCATGTTGCCTTTGGTGTTGATGTTTGTGGTCTTGTACTTCGTGATGATTCGTCCTCAGATGAAGCGTCAAAAAGAACACAAAGCCATGATCGACGCCCTCGCCAAAGGCGATGAGGTGGCGACCGCTGGTGGCTTGTTGGGCAAGGTTTCCAAAGTGGGCGACCACAACATTGGCCTCGAAATCGCCCCTGGCGTCGAAGTGCAACTGCAACGCCAAGCCGTGGTGCAAGTGCTGCCCAAAGGCACGCTTTAATCTCTTGACGACGAAGCGATCATGAACCGTTACCCCTTCTGGAAGTACGCGATCATCGTGATCGCTTTGTTGATTGGCAGCCTCTACACGCTGCCGAACTTTTTTGGTGAAGCGCCGGCGGTGCAGGTCTCTGCGGCCAAGTCATCGGTCAAGGTGGACCTTGCGGTGCAAGACCGCGTGCAAGCGGCATTGGCGGCTGCCAACCTCACCCCCGATGTGCTGACCCTGGAGGGCGGTTCGCTCAAAGTGCGCTTTGACAACACCGACAGCCAGCTCAAAGCCAAGGACGCGATTCAGCACGCCTTGGTGCCCGACGCCAACGATGCGTCGTATGTCGTTGCGTTGAACTTGTTGGCACGTTCGCCCGCGTGGTTGACTGCGCTCAACGCCGCGCCCATGTACTTGGGCTTGGACTTGCGCGGTGGCGTGCACTTCATGTTGCAAGTCGACATGCCTGCGGCGTTGACCAAAAAGGCCGAGTCCTTGGCGGGTGACATTCGCACCGGCTTGCGCGAAAAGAACGTGCGCCACAGTGGCATCAGCCGCATCAACCAAACCATCGAGATTCGTTTCCGTGACATGGAAACGCTGGAAGCCGCACAACGCGTGATTCAAGACCAGTTCTTGGACTTGCAAACCACTAGCGCACCAGATGGCGCGGACTTCAAGCTCACGGCCGTGATCAACCCGGTGGCGGCCAAGCGCGTGCAAGAGCAAGCCATCAAACAAAACATCACCACCTTGCACAACCGCATCAACGAACTTGGCGTGGCCGAGCCCGTGATTCAACAGCAAGGCACCGACCGCATCGTGGTGCAACTGCCGGGCGTGCAAGACACGGCCAAGGCCAAAGACATTTTGGGTCGCACCGCCACGCTGGAAATCCGCATGGTGGACGACAGTGCCGAAGCCCGCTCTGCTGAGTTTGGCAACGGGCCTGTGCCGTTTGGTACCGAACGTTTCATGGACCGCAACGGCCAAGCGGTGATTGTGAAAAAACAAGTCATCTTGACCGGTGAAAACCTGACCGATGCGCAGCCTGGCTTTGACACTCAAAACCAAGAGGCCGCCGTGCACCTGACGCTCGATGCCAAAGGCGCACGCATCTTCAAAGACGTGACGCGCGAGAGCGTGGGCAAACGCATGGCCATCTTGTTGTTTGAAAAAGGCAAGGGCGAAGTGGTGACCGCGCCGGTGATTCGCAGCGAAATTGGCGGTGGCCGTGTGCAAATTTCGGGTCGCATGAGCACTGTGGAAGCCAACGACACCGCGTTGTTGTTGCGTGCGGGTTCGCTGGCGGCGCCGATGGAAATCATCGAAGAGCGCACCATCGGCCCCAGCCTGGGTGCGGAAAACATTGCCAAAGGGTTTGACTCGGTCACGTGGGGCTTTGTGGCGGTGACGGCCTTCATGTGTGTGTATTACATGTTGTTTGGCGTGTTCTCGAGCGTGGCTTTGGCTGTGAACTTGTTGCTGTTGGTGGCGGTGCTCTCCATGTTGCAAGCCACCCTCACCTTACCCGGCATGGCCGCGATGGCGTTGGTGCTCGGTATGGCGATTGATGCCAACGTGCTGATCAACGAACGCGTGCGCGAAGAGCTGCGCAACGGCGCCTCGCCTCAGTCGGCGATTCACGCGGGCTATGACCGTGCGTGGGCCACCATCTTGGATTCCAACGTCACCACCTTGATTGCGGGCTTGGCTTTGTTGGCCTTTGGCTCTGGCCCTGTCCGTGGTTTTGCTGTGGTGCATTGCTTGGGCATTTTGACCAGCATGTTCTCGGCGGTGTTCTTCTCGCGCGGCTTGGTCAATCTTTGGTATGGCCGTCAAAAGAAATTGCAAAGCGTGTCCATTGGCACCGTGTGGCGCCCTTAAGCGCCGATTGCCAGAAAGAGATTTGAGTCATGGAATTTTTTAATATTCGCAAAGACATCCCGTTCATGAAGCACGCGGTGGCGTTCAACGCCATTTCGTTCATCACGTTTGTGGCGGCGGTGTTCTTCTTGTTCAGCCGCGGTTTGCATCTGTCGGTCGAATTCACCGGTGGCACGTTGATGGAAGTCAGCTACAGCCAACCCGCCGACCTCAATGCCGTGCGCGACCAAATTGCCAAGCTCGGCTTGTCCGATGTGCAGGTGCAAAACTTTGGCACCGCTCGCGACGTGATGATTCGCATGCCAGCGGTCAAAGGCCAAAGCTCTGCCCAGCAAAGCGAACAAGTGCTGACCGCCCTCAGAGCTACGGACGCCCAAGTGGAGCTGCGCCGCACCGAATTTGTCGGCCCCCAAGTGGGCGACGAGTTGGCCGCCGATGGCCTGAAGGCCTTGGCCTTTGTGGTGGTAGGCATCATGATTTACTTGGCCATGCGCTTCGAGTGGAAGTTTGCGGTGGCCGCCATCATTGCGAACTTGCATGATGTGGTCATCATCTTGGGCTTCTTTGCGTTCTTTCAGTGGGAGTTCTCGCTGCCCGTGTTGGCGGCGGTGTTGGCGGTGTTGGGGTACTCGGTGAACGAGTCGGTGGTGATCTTTGATCGCATCCGCGAAAACTTCCGCCGCTTCCGCAAGATGGACACAGTCGAAATCATCGACAACGCCATCACCTCCACCATCAGCCGCACCATCATCACCCACGGTTGCACGCAACTCATGGTGTTGTCGATGTTGTTGTTTGGCGGTGCCACCCTGCACTACTTTGCGCTGGCACTCACCATCGGCATTTGCTTTGGCATTTACTCATCGGTGTTCGTGGCGGCAGCGATTGCCATGTGGCTGGGCATTCGCCGTGAGGATTTGATCAAGCACCACGCCAACAAAGTGGCGGGTGATCCAGATGATGAAAATGCGGGAGCGGTGGTTTAAGCCCTCCGCGCTTCCAATGAAAAAGCCGGTTTGTGAACCGGCTTTTTTGTGGGTGTGAGGTGACGCGTTTCTGTTCAGTGCGCCACGCGATCGGTGTCATCGCACAACTCGTCCAGTACCAGCGCATCGGGCTCTAGGCCAATGCTCCAGTACACCATCAGCACGATGATCTTCAGGTCATCCAAATGCATGGGGTGGCCGGGAATAGCCATGGCGCGGTCGAGCACGATCTCGCGCATGTGGGGCGACAGCACATCCGCCGATTCCAAGAAGTTGATGAAGCCCAAGCACTCGGCGCCTAAATGATCTTGTTCAGCGACAGAGTAAACGCGCAGGCTGTGGGCTGATTCGGTGTGGTGGGTGCGGGCTGATTGGCTGATGTCGATCAGCTCGGTGTTGTGCGACGCCAAGTTCAGCCCGTCGAGCCACGACAGAGCTTGTTGGATGTCATCCACTTCAAAACCAGCGGCGCTGAGTTTGCGACCGAGCTGTTCGAGCTCAGGACACGCATCGCCTCGCCAGTAGTTTTCATAGACGAATACGAGCACTTCAAACATGGTTTCAATATACATGTTTTTTGTGTACGACTCGCCAAAAAAAATCAGTGTTCTCCCCTAAACGGCAGCCAACCGTTGGAACAACCCACCTGCCAGTCGCCCCACCTGACCATTGAGCTCAAGGGTGAGCAGCTGCGCTTGCAGAGCCGCCGCATCTAAGCCGCTGCGGGCTTGCAAGGCGTCCAAACTGACGGGCGCGAAGCCCATGTGCGTGAGCAACGCAGGTTCGGTCTTGGCCGCCCCCGCGGCGGGGTCTGTGAGCGTTGATTCATGTGCATCGGTGAACAACCGAGTTTGCTGTAGGGGTGCCAGTTGCAACTCTTCCAACACGTCTTGGGCAGATTCGACCAGCTTCGCACCTTGGCGAATCAGGGCGTGGCACCCATGTGATTGCGTGGCGTGGATGGACCCGGGAATGGCCAACACCTCGCGCCCCAAATCGAGCGCCTGCTTGGCGGTGATGAGCGAACCCGATTTCAACGCCGCTTCCACCACCAAGGTGCCTAGCCCTAAAGCGGCAATCAGGCGGTTACGTTTGGGAAAGTTGTGCGCCAGCGGGGGTGTGCCCAACAGGTATTCGCTGATGAGGACACCATGCAAGGCAATTTCTTGCGCCAGTGCTTGATGTTGGCGCGGGTACACCCGGTCCAAGCCCGTGCCCACCACCGCCACGGTCAACCACTGCGACGTCTGATCCACTTGGGGTGGCGCGTTGCGCAACGCACCGGCATGCGCTGCGCCGTCAACGCCCAAAGCCATGCCGGACACCACACACAAACCGGCAGCCGCCAAAGCCTCCCCAAATTGCGCTGCGGTTTGTACGCCTTGCGGTGTGGGGTTGCGACTGCCCACAACGGCGATGGCGTTGCCCAAGTGCGCCGATGTTTGACCGGCCACATATAGCAGCAGAGGCGGGTCTGCGAGCTGCAGCAGCGCGTCGGGGTAGTGCGGATCCCCCAAAGTCCACAGCGCATGGCTGTGACGGTCGGGCTGGTGTTGCAGCCAATGGTGGGTGCGCACACATTGCACTGCCAACTCGTTGGGCACAGTGCACAAGGCCTGCGCTTGTGCCGACGTGACCACCTGCCGCAACGTCGCGTCGGTTTGCTCAAACACCGCTTGTGGGCTGCCAAAGCAGGCCAGCAAACGACGGGCGGCATCGTTGCCAACGCCCTCGCTCATGCTCAGACGCAACCAAGCGCGCAGTTCATCTTTGTTCATGTGATTTCCCGTGTGACGTGTGCCAATGATTGTCAGAACGGGTGTTATGCACCGGCGCGACTCTTGATCGAAAACTTCCAAAGTGTTTTTTCGATAAAGTGTGGGAGAGCGCTTTCACTCGAGACGCGCGCCCTTCACACGAAAGCATGTATGACACGCTGGCTGAATCGCATTTTCAAAGTCTTGCTTGGGGTGATAGCAACGGTAGCTGTCGGGCTGGGTCTTTGGGTGTTTCACACCCAACCCCTGTACGACGGCAACTTGAGAAGTGAGGGCTTGGCGAAACCCGTCCAGCTCAAGCGCGATGCGGCCGATGTGGTGCACATCTTTGCGCAGTCCAACCGCGATGCGGCATTTGCTTTGGGTTTTGCGCACGCGCAAGACCGCAGTTGGCAACTAGAGTTCAACCGCCGCATCATGCACGGCGAGCTGTCTGAAATTTTGGGCGAAGCGACCTTGCCCACCGACAAGCTCATGCGCACCTTGGGGTTGATGCAAGCGGCACAAAAGCAACTGGAACAGCTGCCTGCCGATGTGCGTGAGCAATTGACGGCTTACAGCGCAGGCATTCAAGCATTTCATGACAACCGCCCACAAGGCTTGCCGCCCGAGTTCACGCTCTTTCGCACGCAACCGGGTGGCGCCAAAGGCGTGGCCTGGCAGCCGGTGGACAGTGTGGCGTGGTCGTTGGTGATGGCGCTCGACCTAGGGGGCAACTGGGGCAACGAATTTGCACGCTTGGTAGCGGCACGCACCTTGAGCACAGCGCAACTATGGGATTTGTATCCGCCGTATCCCGGCGAAAAACCAGCGTCAGCGGTGGACTTGGCCAAGCTGTACCGAGAGCTGGGGGTTTACAAAACCACCAGCGATTTGAAGTCCTCGTTCTCTCTGCCCGTCATCGGCGAGCCCGGCTTCAACGAAGGCCGTGGCAGCAACAACTGGGTGTTGTCGGGTTCGCACACCGCCTCTGGCAAACCGCTGCTGGCCAACGATCCGCATTTGGCTTTGAGCGCTCCTGCGGTTTGGTACTACGCGCATTTGAAAACACCCGACACCGATGTGATCGGTGCCAGCTTGCCCGGCTTGCCCTTTGTGGTGCTGGGGCGCAACGCGCAGGTGGCTTGGGGGTTCACCAACACCGGCCCCGACGTGCAAGATTTGTACTTAGAGCAAATCGACCCCAGCAATCCCACGCGCTACAAAACGCCCACCGGGTGGCAAACCTTTGACACCCGCACCGAAACCATCGCCGTCAAAGGTCAGCCCGATGTGACGCATGTGGTGCGCAGCACGCGCCATGGCCCGGTCATCAGCGATGCCCAGGCCTCGCATGCAGAGGTGCTGGATGTGTCGCGCTTTGTGCTGGCCTTGCGGTGGACTGCGTTGGATGCTGACAACCGCACCTTGGTCGCGGGGGTGAAGGTGCAACAAGCCAAAAACGTGGCGGAGTTGTTGCAAGCCTACGCCGACAACCATTCACCCACGCAAAACATTGTGATGGCCGACACACAAGGCCATGTGGCCTACAAGGCTGCAGGGCGCGTGCCGGTGCGCCGTGCGGACAACGACATTCGCGGCATGGCGCCTGCGCCGGGGTGGGATGCGCGGTATGACTGGTCAGGCTGGATCGCCTATGCCGACATGCCTTTTGACGATGCCAAAAAAGGCTGGGTGGCCACGGCCAACCAACGCATCACCCCGCCCAATTACCCACACTTCTTGGGCCAAGACTGGAACACGCCCCATCGTTTTGAGCGCATTGAGCAAGTGCTGCAAAGCAAGCCCAAACACGATTTCAAAGACATGCAGGCCTTGCAAAACGACACGCTCTCGTTGTCCACCTTGACCTTGCTGCCCGTGCTGAAAGCCACGCCGTCGCAACATCCACTCGCGGCCAAGGCGCTGCAAACCTTGGAAGGGTTTGATGGCCGAATGGAGGCCGACCGTGCAGCTCCGCTGATATTTGCAGTGTGGGCGGATGAGTTGACGCGTGGCTTGGTGGAGCCCAAGTTAGGCGCCGAGGTGTTCAAGGCGCAATATGGCAAGCGCCATTTCCGTTTGTTGGTGGAGCAAGTCATGCAGCAACGCGACAGCGCGTGGTGCGCGCCGAAAACATGTGCCGAGCAATCCACTGCGGCGTTGGACCGTGCGCTGAACCGCATGGCGGCGCAGCACGGCCAAAACCCGGCCGATTGGCGTTGGGGCGATGAACATCAGGCGCTCAGCATTCACAAACCGTTGGGGCAAGTGCCGGTGCTGCGAGACCTGTTCAATGTCAAGGTGCCATCGGATGGCGACTTGTTCACGGTGAACGTGGGTCAATACTGGGCCGGCGAAAAGTATTTGCCGTTTGCCAACCGCCATGCGGCGTCGTTGCGTGTGGTGTATGACCTGTCGGATTTGGAGCAATCGCAGTTCATTTACCAAACCGGTCAAAGCGGCTTGGTCTGGGCGTCGAACTACCGCGACATGAAACAAGCTTGGGCCTCGGGCAAGTACCGGCCCTTGCGGATGCAACCCGACGCGTGGGCGCATGAGCTGGTGTTGACCCCTTAGCGGATTCACCCAACTTGGCCTCGGGGGCATTGGGCCAGGGCCCTTCATTGGCCATCAGAAGCGGAGACAATAGGACCATGCCCAAGTTAGACATTCTTCGCTTCCCCGACCCCAAGCTTCACACCGTGGCCAAGCCCGTCAAAGAGATTGACGCGCGCATCAAAACCTTGATTGCCGACATGCTGGAAACCATGTACGACGCCAATGGCATCGGCTTGGCCGCCACACAAGTGGATGTGCACGAACGCGTGGTGGTGATCGACACCTCTGAAGAGCGCAACGAAGCCATGGTGCTGATCAACCCCGAAATCACCTGGATGGGGGACGAGCGCGTCAAAGGCGACGAAGGCTGTTTGTCGGTGCCAGGCATTTACGACGGCGTGGAGCGCGCCACACAAGTCAAGGTGAAGGCTTTGGACGAGCATGGCCACGAGCGCACCATCGAAGCCGATGGCTTGCTGGCGGTGTGCATCCAACATGAGCTGGACCACTTGATGGGCAAGGTGTTTGTGGAATACCTTTCGCCCTTGAAACGCAACCGCATCAAAACCAAATTGCTCAAAGCCCAGCGCGACGGCGACTAAATGACATCTCCCCTGCGCGTTATCTTTGCGGGTACGCCCGAATTTGCGGCGGTGGCTTTGGCCCAAATTTTGGCGGCAGGTCACACCGTGCCCTTGGTGCTGACCCAGCCCGACCGCCCTGCTGGGCGCGGCATGAAATTGCAAGCCTCCGCCGTCAAACAGCTGGCCTTGCAACACCACATTCCTGTGGGACAACCTTTGAGCTTGCGTTTAGACGGCAAATACCCAGACGATGCAGCGGCGGCGCAAGCGGCCATTGCCGAGGCGAAAGCCGATGTGATGGTGGTGGCGGCCTATGGCCTCATCCTGCCGCAGTGGACGTTGGATGCGCCACGTTGGGGGTGCCTCAACATCCACGCCTCGTTGTTGCCACGCTGGCGCGGCGCGGCACCCATTCACCGCGCCATTGAAGCGGGCGATGCGCAAACGGGCGTGGTGATCATGCAAATGGACGCAGGCCTCGATACCGGTGACATGTTGTTGACCGATGTGCTCGACATCGCGCCTGACGACACCACCGCCACTTTGCACGACCGCTTGGCTGAGATGGGCGGTGCTTTGGTGGTGCGTGCGTTGGCGGAGGCACAAGCGGGTCAGTTGCATGCGGTGAAGCAGCCCGAAGCGGGCATCACCTATGCACACAAAATTGAAAAAGCAGAAGCTGCGGTGGACTGGCAACAGTCGGCCCAAACCATTGACCGACGCGTGCGTGCCTTTAACCCGTTTCCTGCTGCATCTGTGCAGCTGGGTGGCGACACCATCAAGTTGTGGCGTGCCACGGTGGAACCTGCGTCTGCCACGGCTGCACCGGGCACCATTCTGTCGGCAGATGCACACGGTGTGCGCATTGCTTGTGGTGAAGGCGTGTTGTGTGTCACCGAGCTCCAACGTGCGGGTGGCAAACGGTTGAACGCGGCTGACTTTTTGCATGGCTTTGCGTTGACACCAGGGCAGTGCTTGGCCCCGCACGCAGCGGCACCTACAGGATCGGCCAGCTGATGTTTTGGCAAACACGTTTGCAACGTCACCCCGAGTTCAAACTCGGGGCGCACCACTACGGGCAACAAGCCTTGGGCCAGGTGGCCTGGGGGTTGATGACGGGCGTGGCCATGGTCAACTCGGGCATGGGTGTGTTCGAGTCGGTGGCCATGACGCTGTTGGTCTACGCCGGTAGCTCGCAATTGGCCGCCATTCCCTTGATTGCCGCGGCGGCACCCGCATGGGTGATTTTGGCCACAGGCTTTTGTGTGAATTTGCGCTTTGTGGTTTTCAGCCTGCACTTGCGTCCCTACGTGATGCATTTGCCGCGCAGCGTGCGCATGGCCGTGGGCTACTTCACCACTGACATCACCTATGTGTTGTTCACCAAACGGTTTCACACGCCGGCTCGCAACGATGACGAGCAGCTGGCACAAGAGGCCTACATGGCCGGCGCGAGCTTCTTGAATTGGGCCGTGTGGATGGCGTCGAGCTTGGTCGGCGTGGCCTTGGCCAACATCATTCCACCGGCTTGGGGTTTGGGCTTTGCTGGCATCTTGTGCTTGTTGGGCATTCAATGTTCATTGGCCAGTTCGCGCTTGCGGGTGTTGGCGGCCGTGGTGGCTGGAGCGACGGCGGTGTGGGCTTATGCGTTTCCGCTGAAGCTCAATATCGTCACAGCCATTGCCATGGCGGTGTTGGTGAGCATGCTGGTCGAGCAAACCAAACCCGCCACGGCGTCAGGGGGGCGTGCATGATGGACATCAGCGGATGGACCTTTGGCGTCATCGTTGGGTTGGCGATGGTGACCGTGGTGTCGCGCAGCTTTTTCTTTTTCAGCAACAGCGAGTGGGACTTGCCCCACTGGGCGCAACGCGGCTTGCAGTACGCCCCGATTGCTGCGCTGTCAGCCGTAGTGGTGCCCGAGATTGTGATGGCGCAAGGCGCGCTGATCACCACCTGGGAAGACGCCCGCATTTACGCAGCGGCCGTGGGTGTGGCGGTGTACTTTGCCAAGCGTGACGTGCTCATGACCATCGTGCTGGGCATGGCGGTGTATTTGCCGCTGCACCTTCACTTGGGGTGGTGATCAGCTGCGGACAAACAAGGTGACGAGTTCGTCAGGCCCCACTTGACGGCTCCAGTGGCCATGAACCTTGGGGTCAAACGTGGCCCCTGCAGGCAACACATCGGCTGAGTAAAAGTGTTCACCTGGGCCGAAGATGCGCGAACTGCCGTCTTGCAAAAAGATTTCCATCTGACCTTCTAAAACGAACAGCCATTGCGGGTTGTCGGTGCAATGGAAGTCGCTGCGAAACCCCACCGGACTGCGGCGCAACTGCATACCGCCGCTGGGCATCAAGGGCGACAAACGGGCTTGCGGTTTGCCCTCCGTCAACGCCACGGTTTCCTCACGGAAGCGGGCAAAACCGTCGGTGTCTGTGAAGTGAATAACTTTATTGAATGTGCTCATGGGGTGTACTTTAGCGTGACTTGCGTCAGTTACGCCCACGAGACACCGCATGTTCCGCAGCGCCCCGCACTTGTTCACAATCACACCTTTACACACAGGAGCAAACCCATGAGCAAAATTGCAGTCGTCACAGGCGCGAGTTCGGGCATTGGCAAAGCATGTGCTTTGGCTTTGTTGGCGGAGGGTTGGCAGGTGGTGTTGGTCGGTCGTCGTGCCGATGCACTGCAAGCCACCGTGCAAGCGGCGGGGGCCCACGCGGGCAACGCACTGGCGGTGCCTTGCGATGTGAGCCATGAAGATGAGGTGGCCAAGTTGTTTGAGCAGGTGCGCGTCAACTTTGGCCGCTTGGATTTGTTGTTCAACAACGCGGGCGTGTTTTTGCCTGCCACCATGCCTGGTGATTTGTCGGGGGCCGATTGGCGTCGCTCGGTGGATGTCAATTTCAATGGCGCGTTTTATTGCTTGTCGCATGCCTTCCAGCTCATGAAAGCGCAAAGCCCCCAAGGCGGCCGCATCATCAACAACGGTTCGATTTCTGCACATGCACCGCGTCCCGGTTCGATTGCCTACACCGCCACCAAGCACGCGATCACGGGGATGACCAAGGCGGCGGCACTGGATGGCCGTGCGTTTGACATTGCAGTGGGGCAGATTGACATTGGCAATGTGGCCAGTGACATGACCGAGAAGTTCGCTGCAGGTGCTTTGCAAGCCGATGGCAGCGTCAAACCCGAGGCCCGCATGGACATGCAGGGCGTGGTGGACACCTTCATGGCGATGGCGCGTTTGCCGTTGACGGCCAACGTGTTGTTCATGACCGTGATGGCCACCAAGATGCCATTTGTGGGGCGCGGCTAAACACTTTGCGGCTGTCTTGACCAAAGACAAGGTGGCGCAAGTTTGAACTTTTAGAATCGACGCAGTTTTTAACTTTTCCTCGCTTTCCACATGAACGTCATTCGCTTCTCTGATTTGTGTGCCAACGGTTCGGCCAAAGGCAAACGTGTTTTCATCCGTGCCGATCTCAACGTGCCACAAGACGATGCAGGTCACATCACCGAAGACACCCGCGTGCGCGCATCGGTCCCGGCGATTGAGATGGCGTTGAAAGCCGGTGCGGCCGTGATGGTCACCAGCCACTTGGGTCGTCCCACAGAAGGCGAATTCAAACCAGAAGATTCACTGGCGCCGGTGGCCCAACGCTTGAGCGAGTTGTTGGGCTGCGACGTGCCTTTGGTGTCGAACTGGGTCGACGGCGTTCAGGTCGAACCCGGCCACGTGGTGCTGCTGGAAAACTGCCGCGTCAACAAAGGCGAGAAAAAGAACAACGAAGAATTGGCCCGCAAACTGGGTGCGCTGTGCGACATCTTTGTGCACGACGCCTTTGGCACCTCGCACCGCGCCGAAGGCACCACCTATGGCATTGCGCAGTTCGCGCCAGTTGCCTGTGCGGGCCCGTTGCTGGCTGCAGAAATTGATGCCATCACCCAAGCCTTGGCCAACCCCAAGCGTCCATTGGCTGCCATCGTGGCGGGCAGCAAGGTCAGCACCAAGCTCACCATCTTGAAGAGCTTGGCCAACAACGTAGACCAGCTGATTGTGGGTGGTGGCATTGCCAACACCTTCATGCTGGCGGCAGGCTTGAACATTGGCAAGAGCTTGGCTGAGCACGATTTGGTGAACGAAGCCAAAGCCGTGATCGAAATCATGAAAGCGCGCGGTGCCGAAGTGCCAATCCCGACCGATGTGGTGACCGCCAAAACATTTGCGGCAGATGCCGTGGCTACCGTCAAGAAAGCCACCGACGTGGCCGATGACGACATGATCTTGGACATCGGCCCAGAGACGGCCGCCAAGTTGGCGGCTCAACTCAAGGCCGCGGGCACCATCGTGTGGAACGGCCCGGTGGGTGTGTTCGAGTTTGCTGCGTTTGAGAACGGCACCAAAACGATCGCGCACGCCATTGCTGAATCGAGTGCCTTCAGCATCGCCGGTGGTGGCGACACCTTGGCGGCGATTGCCAAGTACGGCATTGAGAAGCAGGTGGGCTACATCTCTACCGGCGGTGGTGCGTTCTTAGAAGTGCTGGAAGGCAAGACATTGCCTGCGTTTGAAATCTTGACCAAGCGCGCAGCGGGTTAACGACTCACCACGCACACGCAAACGCAAACAACTGGCGGCTCATGCTGTCTTGGCTGACAGGTCGCCAGCCCTCGGGCACCGGCAGCGCTTTGATGGCGGGGCCGTTGCCCATTTTGTTGGGATGGCTGGTGGCGCTGAGGGTTTTGTATTTGCCTTCGGTGCAGTCGTAGTCGATGCGTGACTTGACGGATTGCTGGCCTGTTTTATCGGGGGCAGTTAAGTCATAGACCACCCACACACGCCGGTTGTAGCCCATCTTCTCGATGGCCATTGAGTCGATGTAAACCGTGGCCACTTCATTGCGTGTGACTGTGACCCACATGGCATGCGACGCGGCCGAGGCCATGGCCAACAAGAACAAAACAAGTAATTTCATGGCTGTGAAGCGTACAAGAAAAAGCCCCGCAGTTCGCTAGAACCTGAGGGGCTTTTTGCAGCGATGCGCGCGGTTTAGGCGGCTGCTTTGTTCATCGCACGAGGGCTGGTGACCTTGCCGTCGTAGGTGGTCCAGCTGTCGGTTTTGAAGTCATACAGCTTGCAGTCACGTGCGGTTTGCACATACCAAGCCCATGAGAAGGGCTGAACAATGATGCGGCCCGGCAACAGCTCTTCGAGCTTGCCTTGTGCTTGCTTCAACTTGTAGAGCGGAATGCTCATGTCCAAGTGGTGAGCGGTGTGCTCCATGATGTGGTGCATCAAGGCGCCGATGTTCAGCGGGAAGGTCAAGTGCACGGTGGTGGACACGAAAGGCGAGGCCTTCGACCAACCGGTGCGCTCTTCGTGCCAAGACACGTCGACATGGGTGTGGTGCACGTAGACCACAAAGCCAATCATGCTGACCCAGAAGAAGAACGGCACCACAAAACCCATCAACAAGATGTAGCCAATCGATTGCTCGGTGGCCAAAGCGGCCCACACCATGACGGCCACCCACAGGGCGCCGAAGGCAGTGATCAGCAAGCAGTCTTTGGTGAAGATGGGGCGGCGTGTGGGCATGTTCTTTTCGTTGGGGAACACCATCTTGTTCCACCAAATTTCGATCATGTAGTACAGACCAGGCGCCCAGCCGCTGCGGTAGACGCGGTCTTTGAGTTGTTCCCACTTGCTCAACGCAGCGAACTCTTCGGGGGTGTAAGGGGCCCACACGAAGTCGAAGTTTTTGAGGTTGGTGTAACCGTGGTGGACCACGTTGTGGCCAATGTCCCACAAGCTGTAGGCGGTCAACGAAGGCAAGAAGGCAATGCGGCCCAACCATTTGTTGAGGTTGCGGTGCGGGGTGAGGCTTTGGTGGCAAGCGTCGTGGCCGATGATGAACAAGCGACCAATCACAAAGCCTGCAGCACAGCCACTCAGCAACTTGGCCCACCAAGAGTCGAACAGCACGGTGCCAGCCATGAGGGCGCCCCACAGCACGAGGTCAACGACCAACATCACGATGGCCAGCACCGTGGTGCGCTCAGCCAAAGGAATCAACCACTCGCGCATGACTTTGCGGTGTGGCATGGGTTCGCCGGGGAGGATAGGTTTGATAGTTGTGGTCATAGGGGACGAATCTTAGAGAAGCGTTGTCGATGCACACTGATTTGCATCAATTAGTAGCAGATTATCGCCGTTTGCGGCCAAGCTTGGGTGTTTACCCGTGCAGGCACTGGGAGCTGTAAGGTCAAAAAGAGGTGTAAAGCATGCGTTTTGATCGCTTGCAGGTGCTGAAACGCAACGAAATCCAGCATTTCAAACGTGTGAGAATCGACGCAAACAAAACCACCAGGAGACACGTCCATGGCCCGTCATGCCACCAAAATTGTTGCCACTTTAGGCCCCGCTTCCAGCGATCCAGCCTTGCTGGAAGAGATGATCCGTGCTGGGGTAAACGTGGTGCGTTTGAACTTCAGCCACGGCAAGGCCCAAGACCACATTGACCGTGCCCACCTGGTGCGTGAAGCTGCGGCCCGTGCTGGACGCGAAGTGGCCATCATGGCCGACTTACAAGGCCCCAAGATTCGCGTGGGCAAATTTGCCGACGGCAAGGTGATGCTGGAGAACGGGCACAAATTTGTGCTCGACGCCTCACGCACAGAGCCGGGAGATTTGCAAGGCGTGGGCTTGGACTACAAAGAACTGCCGCGCGATGTGAAGCCCGGTGACTTGCTGTTGCTCAACGATGGTTTGATCGTGCTGACGGTAGATGCCGTGCGCGGTGAGCAAGTGCACACCATCGTCAAAGTGGGCGGTGAGTTGTCGAACAACAAAGGCATCAACAAACAAGGGGGCGGCCTGACCGCGCCCGCGTTGACGGCCAAAGACATGGAAGACATCAAAACCGCGATGAGCTTTCAAGCCGATTACGTGGCGGTGAGCTTCCCCAAAAACGCCACCGACATGGAAATGGCGCGCCAACTCGCCAACGTGGCGGGTGCCGAATACAAACACAAGCCAGGTTTGATTGCCAAGATTGAACGTGCCGAGGCCATTCCGTTGCTGGAAGAAATTTTGCGCGCCAGCGACGGCATCATGGTGGCGCGTGGCGACTTGGCGGTGGAAGTAGGCAACGCGGCCGTGCCGGCCTTGCAAAAACGCATGATCAAGCTTGCGCGTGAGCACGACAAAGTGGTGATCACCGCCACCCAAATGATGGAAAGCATGATCACCAACCCCGTGCCGACCCGCGCCGAGGTGAGTGACGTGGCCAACGCCGTGCTCGACGGCACCGATGCCGTGATGCTGAGCGCCGAAACCGCTGCAGGCAAATACCCGCTCGAAACGGTGCAAGAAATGTCCAAAATTTGTGCAGCGGCGGAAGCCGCCGAGGACGTGGAACTCGACGCCGATTTCAAAGGCCAAACCTTCACCCGGATTGACCAAACCATCGCCATGGGCGCGCTGTTCACGGCGCATCACTTGGGCGCCAAAGCCATCGTGGCGTTGACGGAGTCAGGTTCTACGGCGCTGTGGATGAGCCGTCACCGCATCCACATTCCCATTTACGCCGTGACCACCAAGGTCGCGTCGCAACGCCGCATGGCCTTGTTCCGCAATGTGCG
>JBPCSU010000051.1:0-10744 GCA_051006815.1 Limnohabitans sp. | reverse complement strand
TCAGGCGACCACCCAAGCTTTCGATGATCTGGCCGAGACTGAGTGCCACGGCAGATTATTTAGCGGCGTTGATGACCTTGAGCACTTTGTCAGTGATGTCGTGCTTAGGGTTGATGTAGACGGCCTCTTGCAAAACCAAGTCGTACTTTTCAGACTCAGCCACTTGTTTGATCACGCGGTTCGCACGCTCCAAGACTTGTTGAAATTCCTCATTTTTACGAGCATTCAACTCTTCTTGAAATTCACGGCGTTTGCGTTGAAAGTCACGGTCTTGCTCACCCAATTGTTTTTGGCGCGACAGACGTTGCGATTCAGACAAAGTAGGTGCTTCACGCTCAAATTTTTCAACAGCGTTTTTCAACGCGTTACCCACATCATTGAGGTCTTTTTCGCGCTTGGAAAATTCTTGTTCAAGTTTGGCTTGCGCTTGCTTGGCTGTGTTCGCTTCTTTGAAAATCCGATCCGTGTTGATAAAACCAATACGAATTTCTTGAGCTTGCACACACAAAGTGGTCATGCCCAACACAACCGCTAACAAAATTTGACGCATAAACATGTTCATCAGAAGGACGTCCCGATTTGGAATTGCAATGGCTGAATTCTATCGCCAGAGAAGGTGCGAACAGGACGCGCCCACGCAAAGCGCAAAGGCCCCATCGGGGAGACCCAACTCAAGCCTACGCCATAAGAGGTACGCAGCTGATTCAATTCAATTTTTGCTTGCTCACCAAATACGTTACCCATGTCGTAGAACCCATACAAACGCAAGGTTCGATCGTTACCCGCGCCTGGGAAAGGCATCAAAAATTCCGTGTTCAAGGTCACCTTTTTAGCACCGCCAATGACAGGGCCCGTGATATCTCGAGGGCCTAGTGTTCCTTGCTCAAAACCGCGCACAGAACCTAAACCACCTGAGTAATAGTTTTTATAGAAAGGCAATGTTTGGCCATTCAATCCCTTGCCAAACCCTAAATCCGCATTGAAAGCGAAGGTGTGTTGCTTGGTGAGTGGCAAGTACTGCTGATATTGACCGCCAAGCTTCGCAAATCGCGCATCGCCAATCGCACCTAATTCGCTATTGAGTCGGACAAACTTGCCGCTATTGGGATTCAAATAGCTGTCACGGCTGTCTCTCGCCCATCCCAGTGACAGAGGCACGTTTTGCGCAGCACAACCAAATTTTTGACACAAATCAGCGTGAACGCCCAGCATATTCGTCCCCGGCACCAGCTCCGTTCTTTCTGCAGCCGCACCGACAAACACGCGATCCAGTTCACTGAAAGGTACGCCAAATCGAACACCTAAACCAGAGGTAATCATTCGGTAATTCCCCCCCTGCTCGACGTAGGGTTTGCTGGATCGATGAAACAACTCAAACGTACGCGACACGCCATCGTCTGTGAAATAGGGATCCGTCGTGCTGATCACATAGTATTGATTGAACTTACTGGTGCTCACTTGGATGCCCAAGTTATGCCCCGAACCAAAAACGTTGTCTTGTTGAATACCAAAAGACAAGGTCACTTTTTCAGCACTCGAAAAACCGGCGCCCAATGTCAACATGCCGGTGGGTTTTTCAACCACATTCACATTCAAATCGACTTGGTCTTGCGTCGCTGGCACCTCTTGGGTGTCCACTTCTACATCTTTGAAGTAACCCAACCGGTTGACGCGATCGCGTGACAAACGAATTTTTTCACCGTCGTACCACGACGACTCTGTTTGACGGAACTCACGGCGCACGATCTGATCGCGGGTACGGTTGTTCCCCACAATATTGATGCGGCGTACATAAGCTCGGCGTGAAGGATCAGCCACCAACACCAACTTCACACGATTCGTCGTGCGGTCAATCTCCGGGCGAACCTCTGTGCGGGCAAACGCAAAACCGAAGTTGCCAAAGTAATCATTGAAGGCTTTGGTGGTTCTCGCCACCTCATCGGCGTTATAGGCTTGGCCTGGTTTGATTTCAATCAGCGACTTGAACTCGTCGTCTTTGCCTAAGTAATAACCATCCATGGCCACTTCAGACACAACGAATCGGTCACCTTCGGTGATGTTGATGGTGATGGTGATGTCTTGTTTGTTAGGAGAAATAGCCACCTGCGTGGAGTCAATGCGGAACTCCAAATAGCCACGCGCCAAATACCAGGCACGCAAGGTTTCCAAATCAGCGTTCAATTTTGTAAGCGAGTAACGGTCTGACTTGGTGTACCAACTCAACCAATTGCCTGTTCCTTGGTCGAATTGATCCAACAACTTCGACTCGGTGAATGCCTTGGCACCCACCACACGCATTTCTTTGATCTTGGCCAAGTCACCTTCGACCACGGTGAATGACAAATTCACACGATTGCGATCACTGGGGGTGATGGTGGTGATCACTTCTGCACCGTACAAGCTGCGACTGACGTATTGGCGTTTCAGCTCTTGCTCGGCGCGATCAGCCAGCGCTTTGTCAAAGGGACGTCCTTCGGCCAAGCCGATGTCGCGCAACGCTTTGCGCAACACATCTTTGTCAAACTCTTTGGTTCCAATGAACTCAACTGCGGCGATGTTGGGACGTTCTTCAACGATCAACACCAACACATCGCCATTGACCTCAATGCGCACATCTTTGAACAAACCCAGCGCAAACAACGAGCGAATTGCTGCAGCACCTTTTTCGTCGGTGTAATCATCACCCACACGAAACGGAATGGAGGCGAACACAGTTCCCGGCTCCACACGTTGCAAGCCCTCGACACGAATGTCTCGCACATTGAATGGGTCCGCAGCAAACGCGTTGAAAGCCAACATCGCGCCTGCAATCAGCGCGGCGGCTTGCGACAAAGATGTGTGGCGAAATTGAGAAAGTTGCTTGTTCATGAACAGAAAACTTCAGGGCCTATGGATGGAAAACCGTGGAAAGCTAAGAAAGCCACCCCAAGCGAACCACGTCGTTAAAAAAAGAAAAAACCATCAGCGCCACAAGAGCCGCCAATCCAACGCGTTGCAGGGTATCGTGCCAATGAGTCGAAGGGGGCTGCCCTGTGCAGGCCTCGTAAAGATAATACAACAGGTGTCCGCCATCCAAAACTGGAATTGGCAAGAGGTTAAAAACGCCGAGGCTCACACTGACCAGGGCCAAATAACTCAAGTACGCACCGAGCCCCAAGCTGGCCGAACGGCCGGCAAAGTCGGCCATCGCCAAAGGACCACTCAGGTTATCAAGTGAGGCTTGTCCCACGAGCAGTTGCCCCATCATCTGAATCGTCATCCCCATGACATCGGCTGTTTTTGAAAAGGCCTGTATCAGGCCGTCCCCAAAACCGTGCTGCACAAACACTTTTGCTGGAGCTTCTCCTACTTGAGCGCCAATACGGCCCCATCGGCGGTCGCCCTCCACCACGTGATCAGGCGTGACCTCGACACGGATCAGTCCAACCCCAGGACGGGACACCTCCCAAACTTGCGTAGACGGTATTTGGTCGACACCACTCGCACGAACCATGCTTCGCAAAGTCACCGCATCTGCCACCGCATGGCCCTCTATGCGTTGCACCTCATCCCCGCGCAACAACCCTGCCACCTGCGCCGCGTGACCCGGTTGCATGTCTGTTAAAACCGGGCGGCTCCAAGCGCCTGAAAAACCTCTGACCTGCCAGCCATTGGTGTCTTTGGTGGCGAGTGACTCTTCTTTGAGCGCTGGCAGACTGAGCACATGCGAGGTACGTCGATGTTGCGACTGCACTTCTAAAAACAAAGGCGCATCGTCTTGCTGCAACACCCACCACCGCAAACGTTCCAGCGAAGGCATGTCTTGCAACGCTTCAAGTGACGTACCGGCCCGCAGCACGGTATCGCCACTTTGCAGGCCCGCAGAGGCTGCGATGGAGCCCGTCACAGGCGCAGACAACATGGCTTGCGTTTCATACTGCCCCAACCAGTTTGTACTGGCGTACAAGCACACCGCAAGCAGCAAATTCGCCAACGGCCCCGCGGAAACAATCGCGGCCCTCACCCGCAACGATTGCCGATTGAACGCCATGGGGGCATCGGCAGGTGAAACCACTGCATCGGTCTCATCCAACATTCGCACATAACCGCCCAAAGGAATCAGGGCAATCAAGAACTCAGTCTCATGCGCGTCATGCGCTTGGCGCTTGCGCCAACGCAACAAAGCAGGGCCAAAGCCTATCGAAAAAGAAAGTACGCGCACACCACACGCCACAGCCACACGGTAATGCCCCCATTCATGCACTGTGATCAACACGCCCAGCGCGAGTAAAAAGGCAAGCAGGGTCATGGAGGCGTTAAGCGCTGAACCACATCACGTGCCACTGCACGCGCTTGCGCATCCAGCGCCAACAAGTCTTCTAAACTGTTCGGCGAGCTTGGCACCAGCGTCGACAACGATTGCTGGTTGACGTGGTGGATTTGATCAAACCGAATACGGCGTTCTAAAAATGCAGCCACCGCAATTTCATTGGCCGCATTCAACACCGCTGTCGTCCCACGAGGCCCACGCAAAGCGTCCCAAGCCAGATGAATTCCGGCAAAACGCTCGGGGTGACCGTGGTCATCCAACGCCTCAAAGGTCATGGCTGACAAGGCGTGGAAATCCAATGCCTGCGCCCCCGAGGCCATGCGCTCAGGCCAACTCAGGCCATACGCAATCGGTACGCGCATATCGGGTGTGCCCAATTGCGCCACCACCGAGGTATCGCGGTACTGCACCATCGAATGAATGATGCTTTGTGGATGAATCACCACCTCCAACCGCTCAGGTGGCAGCCCAAACAAATAGCGCGCCTCGATCACTTCCAAGGCCTTGTTCATCATCGTCGCTGAGTCGACTGAGATTTTTCGTCCCATCACCCAGTTTGGATGCGCGCAGGCTTGCTCGGGAGTGACATCTTTCAAAGTCGCTAAATCCCGTGTGCGAAACGGCCCGCCGGATGCGGTGAGGATGATTTTTTCAACACGGGCGTCCCAGGTTTCGGGATCCTCTGGCAACGACTGAAAAATTGCGGAGTGCTCGCTGTCAATGGGCAACAAAGTAGCGCCACCTTGCTTGACCGCTTCTAAAAAAACTTCGGCACCAACGACCAAGGCTTCTTTGTTCGCCAACAACAGACGCTTGCCTGAGCGAGCCGCCGCCAAGCAAGGCGCCAAGCCCGCCGCCCCCACGATGGCGGCCATCACCACATCCACGTCTGGATGTGCAGCGACTTCATCGAGTGCAGCAGCGCCACTGCGCACAACCGTCGTCAGACCTTCTGCACGCACACGCGCTTGCAATTGTTCTGCGGCTTGCGTCTGTGCCATGACGGCGAATTGAGGCTTGAATTGCACACATTGACGCAGCATCAGATCCACTTGCGTGGCACCCGTCAACGCAAACACGTCAAATTTTGTGGGGTGACGCGCAATCACGTCCAATGTATTCGCGCCAATCGACCCCGTCGACCCCAGGACCGTGATGCGCTGCGGCAGGGGGTTGGGCAACACAGTCACAGCGACTGCACCAGCATCAACGCCAGTGGCAATGCAGGCAACAAGGCATCCACGCGGTCCAGCACCCCGCCATGCCCGGGCAACAATTGGCTGCTGTCTTTCATACCGGCGCTGCGCTTCACCAGCGACTCCACCAAATCACCCGCCACGCTCATCATCACCAAGAACAAGGTGGCCAAGACCAAAAAAGGCCCGCCACGCGCGTACAAGCGAGTGAACAAACTGGCACTGTCCACCGCATAGGCTGTGTCGATCCAAATCCAAGTACCTGCCATAAGCAACACGCCCACCATGCCACCCCACACACCCTCCCAGCTCTTGCCGGGACTGATGGCGGGCGCCAATTTACGACGTCCAAATGCGCGCCCTGAAAAGTAGGCCGCGATGTCTGCCATCCAAACCAAGAACAACACCGACAACAAAAAGTTCACGCCCATGACTTTGGCTTGGTACATGGCCACCCAAGTCAGCCACAGCGCCAACAACCCCGCCACCAAGCGCAGCGAGCGCGCCAAAGTTGCCCAGCGCGATACACCATGGCGAATCAACCAGGCGGCCGCGAGCACCCAAGCCGCCCCTGTGATCGACCACACCATGGATGGCGCGTCATACGCCCAGCGAGCAGACCATGAAAAGAGGCACAGCATCACACACACCGCCGCCACACGCAACGAACCCCGCATGGCCAGGCCATTCAAACGTCCCCACTCCCAGGCGCCCGCAGCGATCAAGACAAGTGTCAAGCCGGCCAGTGGCTCAGCCGTTTCTGCCAACAAAGCTGGCAACAACAGCGCCAACAGCACCAGCGCGGTAATGACGCGTTGCTTGAGCATCTGGGTTAAACCGCCATGATTTCTTGTTCTTTGCTGGCAATCAGCTTATCGATCTCAGCGATATGGCTGTCAGTGACTTTTTGGATTTCGGCTTCTGCACGTTTTTGATCGTCTTCCGAAGCGAGTTTGTCTTTCACCAATTTCTTCACCGACTCATTGGCGTCACGACGCAAATTACGCACAGCAATCTTGGCGTTTTCGCCATCATTGCGAACCACCTTAGTGAGTTCTTTGCGGCGCTCTTCCGACATGGGCGGCATGGGGACGCGAATCAACTCCCCCATCGCCGAAGGGTTGAGCCCCAAGTCACTGTCGCGAATGGCTTTTTCAATCTTCGCCGCCATGGGCTTTTCCCAGGGTTGCACGCTCAAGGTACGCGCATCCAACAAAGACACGTTGGCCACTTGACTGATCGGCACCATCGAGCCGTAGTAATCCACTTGCACGCTGTCGAGCAGCGCGGGGCTTGGACGTCCCGTGCGAATTTTGGTCAAGCTGTTGCTGAACGCCGCAATGGATTGACCCATTTTGGTTTCGGTGGTTTTTTTAATGTCAGCGATGGTCATGTGAAGCTCCTGAAACGGCGCAAGATGAGATTCGAAAAATAAAGGGGCTTATGCGTGCACCAAAGTGCCTTCGTCTTCGCCCATAACGACGCGCTTGAGCGCCCCGCTCTTGAAAATTGAAAACACTTTGATCGGCAATTTTTGATCACGGCACAAAGCAAAAGCCGTGGCATCCATGATGCCCAAATTCTGGCTGATGGCGTTGTCAAAGCTGATTTGGCTGTAACGCGTGGCACTGGCGTCTTTCTTGGGATCTGCAGAATACACGCCATCCACTTTGGTCGCCTTGAGCACCATTTCCGCACCAATCTCGGCACCACGCAAAGCGGCGGCTGTGTCCGTTGTGAAGAAGGGGTTACCTGTACCCGCTGCAAACACCACCACCTTGCCCTCCTCGAGGTATTGCAAAGCCTTGGGACGCACATAGGGCTCTACCACTTGGTCAATTGCAATGGCGGACATCACACGCGCAGTCAAGCCCGTCTTGTTCATGGCATCGGCCAAAGCCAATGAGTTCATCACCGTTGCCAACATGCCCATGTAATCGGCTGTGGCGCGGTCCATGCCAACAGAGCCGCCTGCGACGCCGCGGAAGATGTTGCCACCGCCAATCACAATCGCCACCTCAACACCGAGGTGAATTACTTCAGCCACTTCGTCCACGATACGAACGATGGTGGCACGGTTGATCCCGAACGCATCGTCCCCCATCAACGCCTCGCCTGACAGCTTGAGCAAAATACGCTTGTAGGCTGGCTTGGGTGAGGTCATGAAAAGGCTCCTTGATGTGTGCGGTTGAATTGATGTACGAGGGATATCAAAAGGGGAGCCTAAGCCCCCCTTTGTTTTTTAAGCTGACTGCTTAGCGGCAGCGACTTGGGCAGCCACTTCGGCGGCAAAGTCGTCAACCTTCTTCTCAATGCCCTCACCCACCACATACAGGGTGAATGAAGCCACCTTGGTGTTCGCAGCCTTGAGCATTTGCTCCACAGTTTGCTTGTCGTTCTTGACGAAAGTTTGGTTGAACAAAGACACCTCTTTGAGGTACTTCTGCACAGAACCTTCAATCATCTTGGCTGTGATGTCTGCAGGCTTGCCAGACTCAGCCGCCTTGGCAGCTGCCACTGAACGCTCTTTTTCGATCAGGTCAGCAGGCACATCGGCGCTGGTCAAGGCCACAGGCTTCATCGCCGCCACGTGCATGGCCACGTCTTTGGCCGCAGTTTCATCACCGTCGAACTCGACGACCACGCCAATGCGTGTGCCGTGCAAGTAAGCGGCCAACTTGTGCGCGCCATCGAAACGCTTGAAGCGGCGGAAGCTCATGTTCTCGCCAATCTTGCCAATCAAACCTTTACGCACGTCTTCGAGCGTGGGGCCAAAGCTGTCTTGCTCGTAGGGCAAAGCGCCTAAAGCTTCGATCGAAGCGGGGTTGTGTTCAGCGACCAGCTTGGCACCGGCTTGCGCCAACGCCAAGAAGCTGTCGTTTTTGGTGACAAAGTCGGTTTCGCAGTTCACTTCCAACAAAGCACCGGTGTTGCCGTTGATGAAGCTGGCGACCACGCCTTCAGCCGTCACGCGGCTAGAAGCTTTGCCAGCTTTGCTGCCGAGCTTGACGCGCAACAACTCTTCCGCTTTGGCCATGTCGCCATCGGCCTCTGTCAACGCTTTTTTGCACTCCATCATGGGGGCATCGGTTTTTGCACGCAGTTCAGCGACCATGCTTGCGGTAATTGCAGCCATTTAATTTCTCCGTATCAATTCAAAACAATTTGGGTGTGAAAAAGGGGCTTCACAAGCCCCTTTTCAAGTTTGGGCCGCGTGATTAAGCAGCGACTTCAACGAACTCTTCGTCACCTTCGGTCACAGCTTTGACCAAATCATTGGTGGCGTTGGCACGACCTTCCAAGATCGCGTCAGCGATACCACGGGCGTACAACGTCACCGCTTTAGATGAGTCGTCGTTGCCGGGGATCACGTAGTCAACGCCTTCGGGCGAGTGATTCGAGTCCACCACACCAATCAATGGGATGCCCAATTTGCGTGCCTCAGCGATGGCAATCTTGTGGTAACCCACGTCGATCACGAAGATCGCGTCAGGCAACACAGCCATATCTTGAATACCACCGATGTCTTTTTCAAGCTTTTCCATTTCGCGCTTGAACATCAGTTGTTCTTTTTTAGACAACGCGTCGAGACCTGCTTCTTGCTGGATCTTCATGTCTTTCAAACGCTTGATTGATGTCTTGACTGTTTTGAAGTTGGTCAACATGCCGCCCAACCAACGTTGGTCGACGTAAGGCACGCCAGCGCGTTGCGCTTCAGCGGCCACGATTTCGCGGGATTGACGCTTGGTACCGACCATCAACACAGTGCCACGGTTTGCAGACAACTGCTTCACGAACTTGGCCGCCTCTTGGAACATCGGCAACGATTTTTCCAAGTTGATGATGTGAATTTTGTTGCGATGACCGAAGATGAACGGGGCCATCTTGGGGTTCCAGAAGCGGGTTTGGTGACCAAAGTGGACGCCGGCTTCCAGCATTTCGCGCATAGTGACTGACATAGAGATACTCCAAAGGTTGGGTCTAAAATCCAGTCCGTCATCACCGCAAGTTTTCATTCTTGAAAAACTCCCGGCAACACCTTGATTGGACTGGTTTGCGAGTGATGTTTGTCCGTCTTTGAGACAAAGCGCCTCAACTTCGGAAAAACCCAATGATTCTAGCACAGCCTCACATGCCCTTCTCCCCCTTTCTCCTCCCGTCCATCAGGTACCACGCATGAAGGTCGCTGTGATTGGCGCCGGCGTGATCGGCATCTCCACCGCCTACGAACTGGCCGCCCAAGGCCACCAAGTCACCGTGTTTGAAAAACGGGGCGCCGCCGCAGAAGAGTGCAGCTTTGCCAATGCGGGCGTGGCATCGACGGGCTATGCGTTTCCGTGGGCGCAGCCTGGCATGGTGAAGCATGTGTTGACGCATCTTTGGAAGCGCGACACCCCGCTTCGCATTGCCAACCCTAGCCTCAAGGAATGGCGTTGGCTCTGGCAATGGCGCAAGGCCTGCGACGACAAAACATTCGCACTCAACCGCGAGCGCATGCTGCGCCTGGCCATGTACAGCGACCAACGTCGGCGCAGCCTCTCCGCCACCTTGGGGTTGGAGCACGAACGTCAAAACGGGTTCATGGTGCTGCTGCGCACCGAGAATGAAAAAAAACGCATGCAAACCACCTTGCAAGCCATGCGCGATGCCGGGTTGAGTTACAACCCCTTGAACGCCGAAGAGGCGCGCAACATCGAACCCGCGCTCAAACCCGAAACGCCCTTGGCCCAAGCCATTTACTTCCCAGACGACGAAGTGAGCAACTGCCGCCAGTTCACGTTGCTACTCAAGAATGAAGCCGAGGCTTTGGGCGTTCAATTTCATTTCAACACGGCGATTGAGCCTCTCTCGCGCGCCACGCCCCAAATCGTTCGTCGCACCAACAGCAACCTCAGCGAACGTTTTGATGCGATCGTCGTTTGCGCAGGACTTGCCAGTGCGGCCTTGGTCAAGCCTCTGGGCTTGCGCATTCCTTTGGCTGCGGTTCACGGCTACGCCATCAGCGCGGCCGTTCGCGAGCCCCTAGATGCGCCACGCAGCGGCGTGATGGACGAGCGCTACAAAGTCGCCATCACACGCCTAGGCCAACGCATCCGCATCACGGGCGGCTCTGAAATTGGGGGCCATGCCACCCGCCACCAACACGCGAGTTTGCAAACCCTGTACCGCGTGCTTGACGATTGGTTTCCTGGCGCTGCGCGAACACAAGAGAATGTGCAGATCTGGAAAGGTTCACGCC
>JBPCSU010000050.1:0-7472 GCA_051006815.1 Limnohabitans sp. | reverse complement strand
GTCGCCACAGCCTTGGGTATCAACGCCAAAAAAATTGCCACCTTGGTGTTTGTGTTGGGCGCGATGTTTGGTGCTTTGGGTGGCGCTTTGGCTGTGCCTGTGTCGTCGCTATCGCCTGGCATCGGTGCCGAAATGATTGTGGTGTCGTTCACCGTGGTGGCGACCGCTGGGTTGGGGCAAATCACAGGCGCACTCATCACCTCTTTGATGATTGGCTTGGCCCGTTCGCTGGCGGTGTATGTGGCCCCTGAGTTTGAGGTGGCCATGCCTTACATCATCATGTTGGGCGTGCTCTTGGTGCGTCCCAATGGTTTGTTCACAGTAGCCCAAGCACGGAGAATTTGATGCGATTCGGAACTATCTCTTTGGTGCTCGCGGTGGTCATGATGGCCATTGGCTTGCTGTTTCCGTGGATGAAAACCATTGGCATTTTGGGCCTGTGTTACGGCTTGGCTGCACTGGGTGTGTCTTTGCCCGCGCGCTCGGGACAGGTGTCATTTGGTCACGCCATGTTTGCGTGTGTGGCCGCTTATGCTGTGGCGTTTACCGCCAAAGCCTTTCCACAGCTAGACGGATTGATGCTCATCGTTTGGAGTGTGGGCCTGTCTACGGCGTTTTCTGCTGTGCTGGGCTTGTTCATGGTGCGCTACCGCGGCATCTTTTTTGGCATGTTGAATTTGGCCGTGAGCATGGTGATTGTGGCTTTGCTGGGTAAGTTGTATTCACTCACCGGAGGGTCAGACGGCATTCGTGTGGACCGTCCCAGCTTCTTTGGTTTGGTGACCGAGCGCAGTGAGTTTGAAACCTTGTTGTTGGGCTTCACGCTCTTGGTGTCTTTGGGGTGCGGTTGGTTTTACCAACGTTTCATTCACTCCGCCTCGGGCGAGGCCTTGTCAGGCTTGAAGACCAACGAAACCCGCTTGGAGTATCTCGGCCTGTCTGCGCAAAAAGTGCTTTGGGTGGGCTATGTGATTTCGGGCTTGTTCCTCAGCTTGTCGGGTGCGATCTTCGCTTTGGCGCAAGGCTTGGTCACGCCCGATATGGGCTCGTGGATGCGCTCGGGTGAGTTTGTGTTCATCATGATTTTGGGCGGCGCCAGTCATGCCCTCGGGGCCTTTGTCGGCGCTGGCATTTTTGAAGTGGTCAAGCTCGCTGCCTCGGCCTACATGGCGGGGGTGTGGCAACTGCTGTTGGGGGTGACGCTGTTGGTGGTCATCGTGGTGGCGCCTGAAGGAATCATTGGTGCGCTGGACAAGAAAAAAGAAAACAAGCAAGGAGAACAGGCATGAGTGAACCCATCTTGATTGCGAAGGATGTGTGCCTGTCGTTTGGCGGCGTGGTGGCGGCGGACCACATTGACTTCGAATTGCATGAAGGCGAACGTTTGGCCGTGATTGGTCAAAACGGTGCAGGCAAAACCACGTTCATCAATATTTGCACGGGTTACCTCAAACCCGATGCAGGTCGAATTTTGTTCAATGGCAAAGACATCACGGCCAAAACACCGCGTGACATTGTGCGTTTGGGCATGGGCCGTTCGTTCCAGTTGCCGCAGTTGTTTGTGGACCACACGGTGCAGCAGTGCTTGGAAATTGCCGCCGCTGCACGCAGTGGCAAGTTGTCATGGCTCACGCCACTGTCGCAATCGGTGTCGCACAGCGAAGTGCTGGAGACGATGGAGTTGGTGGGCTTGCGTGACAAGTCCGGTGAGTTGTCGGGCTCGCTGCCCGAAGGGCATAAAAAACTATTGGACGTGGCCATGGCCTTGATGCTCAACCCCAAGCTGATCATCATGGATGAGCCCACCAGCGGTGTGTCGTCGGAAGACAAGCACGGCTTGATGGCCCTCATCATGCAAGCGCTGGATGAACGCAAAGTGACCAGCTGGTTTGTCGAACACGACGTGGACATCGTGTCGCAATACGCCACGCGCGTGGCCGCTTGGATTTCGGGGCAAATTGCTGCGGATGGCGCGCCCACCGATGTGCTGAGCAATCCGCAAATCAAGAAAGAAGTGTTGGGAGACATGACATGCTGAAGATTGACAACTTGTCGGTGTCTCTCGCGGGCTCGCCCGTGTTGCGTGCGTTGTCGATGGAGGTGCATGCTGGTACCACCACGGCTGTGGTGGGGCGTAATGGTGCAGGTAAAACCACTTTGTTGCGCAGCATCATGGGGTTGGTCACAGCCAGCGGTGGCACGGTTCATTTGGATGACGAAAACCTCACGCGCTCGCCGGCCCACACCCGCACACGTGTGGGCATTGGCTATGCCCCCGAAGACCGCGTGATTTTTCCCACCTTGTCGGTGGAAGAAAACCTGCGCCTGCCTTGTGACGTGCTGGGTTTGTCTGAACCCGAAATGCAAGAACGTCTGAGCCATGTGCTGGATGTGGTGCCTCAGCTCAAGCCCATGCTGGGCCGCTCAGGTGCCGCGCTCTCAGGGGGGCAAGGAAAGATGGTGGCCTTGGGCCGCGCGCTGATGGTGGGCAAAAACTTGGTGTTGCTCGACGAGCCTTTTCAAGGCTTGGCTCCTGCGCTGGCTTTGCAATATGCCGAAGCCTTGGCCCGTTTGCGTCAGTCGCGTCCTGATTTGGCCGTGATCATCACCGAATCGAATGCGGCTTTGTTGACCGACATTCCGAATCAAATTTTGACGATTGAGCGCGGCTCTTTTGTTGAAGCTCTCACACATTGAACACACAGAGGAAAAAAGAAATGGCAAAAATGTTCATTAATGGCGAGTCCGTGAACGCGGTGTCTGGCAAGGTGCTGGACGTGTTGTCGCCTGTCGACGGCAAAAAATTTGACGAAATTCCACGCGGCGACAAAGCGGATGTGGATTTGGCCGTCCAAGCCGCACGCCAAGCTTTAGACGGTGCATGGGGCAAGATGAGTGCCCTGGAGCGTGGTCGCTTGCTGATGAAGTTGGGCGAGAAAGTGTTGGCACACCATGCCGAGTTGGCTCAACTCGAAGCCCGTGACACGGGCAAACCCATGACCACGGCGAACACCGACATCACCGTGTTGGCGCGTTATTTTGAGTTTTATGGCTCGGGTGCCGACAAAATTCACGGCGAGGTGATCCCGTTCATGAACGGCTACAACGTCACCGTGTTGCGCGAGCCCTTGGGCGTGACCGCGCACATCATTCCTTGGAACTACCCTGCACAAATGTTGGGTCGCAGCATTGCCCCCGCTTTGGCGATGGGCAATGCGGTGGTGGTCAAGCCTGCGGAAGACGCGTGTTTGTCGCCCATCCGCATTGCCGAGCTGGCACGTGAGGTGGGCTTTCCTCCGGGCGCCATCAACATCGTCACGGGCTTGGGTGAAGAGGCGGGCGCGCAGCTGGCACAGCACCCAGGTATCAACTTCATTTCCTTCACGGGCTCCAACGAGGTGGGCGTGTTGGTGCAACAAGCGGCTGCGAAAAACGTCATCAAGTGCGTGTTGGAGTTGGGCGGCAAGTCGCCCCATGTGGTGTTTGACGACGCCGATTTGGATCGCGCGGTGCCCATCATCACGCGCGGCATCATTGCCAACACAGGACAAACCTGCACGGCAGGCAGTCGCCTGATTGTGCAAAAAGGCATTTACCCCGAGATCATGGCGCGCCTGGCCAAGCAGTTTGCGCAAATCAAAGTGGGCACACCCGAGATGGATTTGGACTGTGGTCCTGTGGTCAACCTCGCGCAGCAAGAGCGTGTGCGTCGGTACTTGGGGGAAGCGCAAAAGTCGGGCATTCCTGTTGTGGCGCAAGGGACCTTGTCGGCAGGTTTGCCAGCTGATGGTTATTACGTGACGCCGACGTTGTTGGGTGACGTCCCTCCGAACCACTGTGTGGCACAAGACGAAATTTTTGGCCCTGTGCTCGCTGCCATGTCGTTTGACACCGAAGAAGACGGCATTCGCTTAGCCAACAGCACCGACTACGGTTTGATGGCTGCGGTGTGGTCTGAAAACGGCGGACGTCAACAACGCGTGTCCAAAGCCATTCAGGCAGGGCAGGTGTACATCAATGGTTTCGGCGCAGGTGGCGGCGTGGAGCTGCCGTTTGGTGGCGTCAAGCGCAGCGGTCACGGACGCGAAAAAGGTTTCATGGCGCTCGAAGAAGTGAGCACCACCAAAACAGTCATCAACTATCACGGCTAATCAAATCTAGGAGAACAACACATGGGTAAGTTAAACAATCAAATCGCCATCGTCACGGGTGCGGGCGGTGGCTTCGGCGAAGGCATTGCCGCGCTGTACGTGCAAGAAGGTGCCAAAGTGGTGGTGGCCGACATTCGTGAAGATGCTGCAAAAGCGGTCGCTGCGCGTTTGGGCCCCAATGCCAGCGCCTTTGTTTGCGATGTGGCCAACGGTGCGAGCGTGCAAGCCTTGGTGGACTACACGGTCAAAACATTTGGCAGCCCACACATTGTGGTGAACAACGCAGGTGTGACGCATGTGAACAAACCGATGCTGGAGGTGACCGAGGCAGAGTTTGACCGCGTGTACAGCATCAACGTGAAATCTATTTTCAACATGGCGCATGCCGTGGTGCCACTGATGCGCAAAGCCGGTGGGGGTGTGATTTTGAACGTGGGCTCCGTCGCAGGCATTCGCCCACGCCCAGGTTTGACTTGGTACAACGGCTCGAAGGCTGCGGTGAACATCTTGTCCAAGTCGATGGCGGTTGAACTCGGGCCAGACAAGATTCGTGTGAACGCCATTTGTCCGGTGATGGGCGAGACCGGCATGTTCACCCAATTCATGGGCTTGCCTGATACCCCTGAAAACCGTGCCAAGTTTTTGGGTTCGATTCCTTTGGGGCGTTTTTCACAACCCAGCGATGTGGCGGCTGCGGCCTTGTTCTTGGCCAGCCCTGAGGCAGAGTTCTTTACCGGTGTGGAGTTGCCAGTCGATGGCGGCCGCACGGTTTGATGGTGTGTGCGTTGATATTTAACAGGAGACTAATCATGACATTTAAATTCGCAAAAAAAGCAACGCTGTTGGTCAGCGCTATGGCACTGGCCGGTATGGCCTGGGCTCAGCAAAAACCGGCTGAACTGAAAGTGGGTATCACCACCTTCATGTCTGGACCTGCTTCTGTGTTTGGGGTGCCTGCCAAAGCGGCGGCTGAGATTTTGTTTGACGACCTCAATGCCCAAGGTGGTATTGCAGGCGTGAAGGTCACGCCTGTGTTCATCGACGAAGGTTTGGGCGGCGACAAGTTGTTGTCTGAATACCGTCGCGTGGTGCAAGACCAAGGCGTGAAGACCATGTTCTCCGCCATTTCCAGCGGCAACTGCAACATCGTGGCCCCTGTGGCGGAAGACTTGAAGGTCTTGAACGTGATGTGGGACTGCGGTACCGAAAAACTGTTGGAAGACAAAAAGTTCCGCTACGTGGTGCGCACCCAAGCCAATGCCACCACCGAAATGGTGGCCACCGTGATTTACTTGCTCAAGACCAACCCCAATTTCAAAACCATTGCGGTGGTCAACCAAGATTACGCATGGGGTCGTGACTCATGGGAAATCTTCCGCAACACCTTGATGGCGTTGAAGCCCGACGTGCAAGTGGTTGGCGAGTTCTTCCCCAAGTTTGGCGCGCCTGACTTCTCGACCGAAGTGTCACGCTTGTCGGCGTTGAAGCCCGATGTCATCTTGTCCACCTCTTGGGGCGGAGACTTGGACACGTTCATCCGTCAATCGGCACAACGCGGTTTGCTCAAGCAATCTAAGTTTGTGTTGCCTCTGGCTGAGAGCTCATTGGAACGCTTGGGCACCACTTTGCCTGATGGCGTGATCGTGGGCGCACGTGGTGACCACTACTTCTTGCACCCCGAAACCAAAGACGATGCCAAGCACAAACAGTTTGTGCAAAAGTTCAAAGCCAAAACCGACAGCTATCCCATCTACTCGGTCTACCACATGGTGCAAGCCGTGGCAGGTTTGAAGGCGGGCTATGAAGCCGCTATGAAAGCCAACGGCGGCAAGTGGCCCACGACAGAAGAAGTCGCGGACGCCATGCATACCAACATGGAATTCAAAGGCTACGGCCGCCCTGTGAAGATGCGTGCGGACGGCCAAGGCTTGGTAGACCAGTTGCTCGGCGTGACCAAGAAAACAGCCAAGTACCCCTTCCCCGTGTTGGACCAAATGATGATCATCCCAGCCGATGTGGCCACCACCCCAGTGGGCCAAAAGTCACCTGAGTGGGTGAAGTCGGTCAAGACAGACATCTTGCAAACCAAGGTCAAAACTTACTCCGCCAACTAAGGTGTGAAACCGAGGTCATCATGAAAATCAGAGCCGCAGTCCTGAATGAAATGGGCGCGCAAGCCCCATTTGCCAAGAGCCAGCCCTTGACGATTCAAGAGTTGGAGTTACGAGACCCCGGCCCGGGCGAGGTCTTGATTCAACTCAAGGCAGCAGGACTGTGCCACTCGGATTTGTCGGTGATCACCGGTGTGCGACCCCGCCCCACGCCCATGGCCTTGGGCCATGAAGCGTCTGGGGTGGTGGTGGGTTTAGGTGAGGGTGTGCATGATTTGAAAGTGGGCGACTTGGTGGCCATGGTCATTGTGCCCAGTTGTGGAGCATTCCCCATCTGCGGCGAAGGTCGTCCCGCTTTGTGTGAACCCGGTGCCAAGGCCAATACCGAAGGTACGTTGCTCAGCGGCGCGCGTCGCTTGTATGGCTTTGGGGGCAAGCCGGTGAACCACCATGTGGGTGTGTCGGCGTTTGCCGACCACGCGGTGGTGTCGCGCCGCTCGTGCGTGAAGATTGAAGCCGATATCGACCCTGTGGAAGCCGCTTTGTTTGGCTGCGCGGTGTTGACGGGGGCAGGTGCTGTCATCAATACCGCGGGGGTGAGAGCAGGGCAGACCACCGCCATTGTGGGTTTGGGTGGTGTGGGTTTTTGTGCGGTGTTGGCGGCCATTGCCTCGGGCGCGCGTCAGGTCATTGCGGTGGATTTGCATGAGAGCAAATTGGAAATGGCCAAGCGCTTGGGCGCCACTGCCGTGTTCAACGCCAAAGATCCAGAACTGCTCGACAAGATCAAAGCACTCACCAAAGGCGGTGTGGACTTTGCGTTTGAATTTGCAGGCTCGGTACATGCCATGGAGTCGGCCTACCGCATGACGCGTCGAGGTGGCACCACGGTGACAGCCAGTTTGCCGCCCCCCGGCGATGCTTGGGGCCTGCAACATGTCAATCTGGTGGCGGAAGAGCGAACTGTCAAAGGCAGTTATGTGGGCTCATGCATCCCAGAGCGAGATGTGCCGCGCTATGTGGATTTGTATTTGGCAGGCAAGTTGCCCATCAACCAACTGATGGGCGAGCGTTTGAAGCTGGAACAAATCAACGAGGGCTTTGACCGTTTGAACACAGGTGAGGCCATGCGCGATTTGATTGTGTTCGATTAAAAAAAGAGGAGACAACCATGAAACGATTGGCAAAAGCATTGTTGCTAACGGCACTG
>JBPCSU010000049.1:0-3682 GCA_051006815.1 Limnohabitans sp. | reverse complement strand
GCCGTGGCCTACCGCGCCGGCGTGAAACGCGTGCGCTTAGACGAGCTGCACACCTGGCTGGCCGACGCCACACGCACCACCTACTTCTTCGATGTGCGCACCCCCGAGGAATACGCCGCCGGCCATGTGACCGGCGCACGCAGCGCCCCCGGCGGCCAACTGGTGCAAGAGACTGACCACCAAGCTGCCGTGCGTGGTGCGCGCTTGGTGCTGTGCGACGACGATGGCGTGCGTGCCAACATGTCCGCCTCGTGGTTGGCCCAAATGGGCTGGGAGGTCTATGTAGTGCAAGGCCTCACCCCCGAACACTTCAACAACACCGTGGCCCCTGCCCTGCGCTTGCCGGAACCCCATGCGCCCGTGACGTCGGTGCAAGTCGAGCAAGTCAAAACCTGGCTAGCCGACCGTAACAGCCACACCGTGGTGCTGGACTTCAGCACCAGCGCACAGTTCATTCAAGGCCACATTCACGGCGCTTGGTGGGTGTTGCGCACGCAGCTGGTGGAGTCGCTCAAGGCCGCGCACAAAGGCTACCGCTATGTGCTGACGTGTCACAACGGCAGCGTGTCGCGCTATGCCGTGGCCGAGGTGCAAGCCTTGGTCAAAGCCGGTGTCGATGTGGTGTGGCTCGAAGGGGGCAACGCCGCTTGGACCGCTGCAGGCCACAAGCTCAACCCCGGCGCTCACCAAATGGCCGTGGAGCGCGTGGACCGCTACCGCCGTCCCTACGAGGGCACCAACAACCCCGTCGAAGCCATGCAGGGCTACCTCGATTGGGAGTTCGGTTTGGTCGAGCAACTGGCACGCGACGGCACCCACCATTTCAAAGTGATCTGAGCCCCTACAACGGCGACGTATCAACAAACATTGCTACAGTCACGTTTTAGTTTTCAACCTACTTTCCAGAGAAGCACCACCCATGTCACGCACCGTTCAATGCATCAAACTCGGCTCGCAAGCAGAGGGCCTCGATCTGCCGCCGTATCCAGGCGAACTGGGCAAGCGCATTTATGAAAGCGTCAGCAAACAAGCCTGGGCCGACTGGATCAAGCAACAAACCCTGTTGGTCCATGAAAACCGTTTGAACTTGGCCGACCAACGTGCGCGCGAATACCTCAAGCGCCAGATGGAAAAACATTTCTTTGGCGACGGCGCAGACGCCGTGCAAGGCTACGTTCCCCCCAGCCCTTAAGCCGCTTGGCGCTCACGCCCCCTTGGCACGCACACGGCAGTGCCTGTCTCACACAAGCCAGCTTTGACACGCTGGCTTTTCTTCGTGCCTGGCAGGCATGGACCAACGCCCACGTTCATTCGACCACGACAACGCAACACGCCAGGCACCTGCATGTGTTGGCATGGACGGCGCAGCCCGTACAACCCGAAGCGGTGGTGAACGCCGCAGCGCCACACCCAGAACTTCAGCCTTTGGCCCAACAACTTGCAGCGCAATGTTGGGGCTTGTTGCCCGGCATGCACCGCTTGCGCTTTGCACAAGGCCACCTCACCCTCACCTTGTGCGTCGGTCCTCAATCAGAGTGGCCCGAATTTGATGCGCTGCTCAGCGCACACCCCACGGGCCCTTGCCCTGCCTCCGCCAACTTGCCGACCTTGCCCGAACGCAGCGTCACCATCATTGGTGCGGGCATTGCCGGTGCAGGCACTGCACGCGCCTTGGCCGAACGCGGCTGGCAGGTGACCGTGCTGGATGCAGGGGCCGAGCCCGCAGCCGGTGCCTCGGGCTTGCCGGTGGGCGTGGTGGCACCGCACACCTCACACGACGACAGTGGCGTGTCACGCCTGTCGCGTGCGGGCCTGCGCTTGATGGAACAAACCATGCGCGACCTGCTACAAGAAGGTGTTGACTGGGGCTGTACCGGTGTGCGCGAGCGCCGCTTGCCCGGCAAAACACGGCGCGGTGGCGTGCCCTTGAGCTGGCTGCACGAGCACGAGCACGCCCACACCGCCAACGACTGGACGCACAAAGCACCGCCCCCCGCCCCGGACGATGCGTATTGGCACCCCCGCGGTGCCTGGCTGCGCCCTGCTCGGCTGGTGCGTGCGTTGCTGAACCACCCGAACATTCATTGGCAAGGCCACGCACATGCGGATGCACTTCGCTGCACCACACCCACGACGGCAGCCCACAACATTGCGTCGATGTGGCAAGTGCTGCAAGGCAATACTGTGTTGGCCGAATCGACCCGCGTGGTGATTTGCGCAGGCCCTGGCTCTGCAGCGCTGATGGCCACGGCCACGGCCGATGGCAGCAGCCCGCGCATCAACCCATTGCGCGGTCAAGTGTCTTGGGGCTTGATGACCGATGTGCCCGCAGACGCGTACTTGCCCGCCACGCCCGTCAACGGCAACGGCAGCTTTGTGCATCACATCGCCTCACCCGAAGGTCCGGCTTGGTATGCCGGCGCTACCTACGATCGGCTCAACGACCAACCGCTGTTGCTTGACAGTGACCACACCGAAAATTTAGAGCGACTGCGCGCACTCGAGCCCGCCACAGCGGAGGCCTTGGCACCCAGTTTTCAAAACGGTCACGTGCGAGGTTGGGCTGGCGTGCGCTGCGGCGTGCACGACCGCTTGCCGATGACCGGTCGCGTGCACAACGCGCCTGAAGGCTTGTACATGAACACCGCCATGGGCTCACGCGGACTGACGCTCGGTTTGCTCTGCGGCGAATTGCTCGCAGCACAATGGCATGGCGAACCCCTGCCCATCGAAGCACGACTGGCGAAGTTTTTAGATGCCACACGATTCAAACCCAAACCTCAGTAACGCAGAAGCCCCCTCCCCCGTCAGCCTCGCCGACGCCTTTTGGTTTTGGCTCAAGCTCGGGTTCATCAGCTTTGGCGGGCCTGCGGGGCAAATTGCCATCCTGCACCAAGAGTTGGTGGAGCGCCGTCGCTGGCTGTCAGAGCAACGCTTTTTGCATGCGCTCAACTACTGCATGGTGTTGCCCGGACCCGAGGCGCAGCAGCTGGTCACCTACATTGGCTGGCTGATGCACAAGCGTTGGGGCGGCGTGCTGGCTGGCGTGTTGTTTGTATTGCCGTCGTTGCTCATCCTCATCGCGCTGTCGTGGGTGTACATCGCTTGGGGCGATGTGCCTTGGGTGGCCGGTTTGTTCTTTGGCATCAAGCCTGCGGTCACGGCCATCGTGGTGCAAGCGGCGCATCGCATTGGCTCGCGCGCTTTGAAGAACAACGTGTTGTGGGCCATGGCTGCGGCCTCGTTTGTGGCCATCTTTGCGCTCGATGTGCCGTTCCCCTTCATCGTTGGGGTGGCTGCGGCGGTGGGCTATGTCGGTGGACGCGTATCGCCCCACACGTTTCAAACCGGCGGTGGGCACAGTGCGTCCAACGCCTCGTATGGCCCCGCGTTGATTGACGACCACACACCGCCACCGCCCCACGCGCACTTCAGCTTCAAAGGCTTGGTGCACGTACTACTCGCCGGCGCTGTGCTGTGGGCTGTGCCCATGGGCGTGTTGTGCGCCATGTTTGGCTGGCAACACAGCTTCACGCAAATGGGTTGGTTCTTCACCAAGGCCGCCTTGCTCACCTTCGGCGGTGCGTATGCCGTGCTGCCGTATGTGTACCAAGGCGCGGTCGAGAGCTTTCAATGGCTCACGCCGCAACAAATGATCGATGGGCTGGCACTGGGCGAATCC
>JBPCSU010000048.1:0-4031 GCA_051006815.1 Limnohabitans sp. | reverse complement strand
CGTGTTGTTTGCCGGCACCGGCGAGCGCATTGAGGTGACGCACAAGTCGTCCAGCCGTGCCACCTACGCACAAGGCAGTTTGCGTGCGGCCAGCTTTTTGGCTGGCAAGAGCCACGGGCTGTTCGACATGTTTGACGTGCTGAATTTACGGTAAAGCGAGATGGATTACTTTTCTACAGCCTTGCAAGGTGATGTGCTCAGCGCCACTTTGGCCGTGGCTTTGTTGGTCATGTCTGTCGCGAGTTGGTCGGTCATGTTGTACAAAGCGTGGCTGTTGCACCGGGTGAGCATCGATCTCGTGCAAGGCAAAGCGGCATTTTGGCAAGCCAGCGATGCACAACAAGGGCTACAAGCTTTGCGATCAATCGATCGATCCGCTGTGTTGTTGCCGCTGGCGCAAGCCAGCCAGCAACTGGTGCCAGGCACGTTGGGGGCGCAGGGCGATGTCGCAGCGCAACGCACGCGCGTGTTGCGCGATGCGTTGCACAACGTCTTGCATCGCCTGCAAACAGGCCAAGTGCTGTTGGCCACCGTGGGTTCTACAGCTCCTTTTGTCGGGTTGCTTGGAACTGTGTGGGGCATTTACCACGCACTCACGGGAATTGCCTCTGCAGGGGCGTTGACGATTGAGCAGGTGGCTGGCCCTGTCGGCGAAGCTTTGGTCATGACCGCGGCCGGTTTGGCCGTGGCTTTGCCTGCTGTGTTGGCGTTCAATGTGATGGGACGCATCATCAATCGATTGGAGCAAGAGCTCGAAGGCTTTGCTCACGACTTGCGAGCGCTCTGATGGCGTTTGGTCGTTTCGAGCGAACAGTCGCAGAAAAACCAATGAGTGACATCAACGTCACGCCGTTGGTGGATGTGATGATGGTGTTGTTGGTGATTTTCATCATCACAGCGCCACTGATGGCGAGCTCGCTCAAGTTAGATTTGCCCAAAATTGAAAACAGCCAAGCCAGCAGTGCTCCACCTCGCTTTGTGAAGTTGGGCATTGATGCCAAAGGCCTCGTGTATTTCAACGAAAAATCAGTCACTTTGGACGAGCTGAAGCGTGCGTTGAATGTTCAAGCCGCCAAAGCCATGGCCTCTGGTGATGGCGAATTGCCAGAAGTCCAGCTCAGGGCGGATGAGCGCGTGCCTTATGGGCGGGTCGTGGAGGTCATGGGCCTGGCCCAGCAGGCCGGCATGAACCGAATTGGCTTTGTCACCGAGCGCAAAGCACCCGCGGGCAACCCCTGATCCAAGCCCTAAAATCTAGGCATTTCCAGCCCTAGCTTTTTAGGGCGCTGCGCCCCGGTTGTTTCGGGGTTCTCTGACTGATTCCATGCAAGACAAATACAACCATACCGAGGTCGAACGTGCCGTTCAGGCCGCTTGGGCCCAAGCCGATGCTTACCGCGTGACCGAAGACGCGTCCAAGAAAAAGTTTTACGCCTGTTCCATGCTGCCCTACCCCAGCGGCAAGTTGCACATGGGCCATGTGCGCAACTACACCATCAACGACATGCTCACGCGCAACCTGCGCATGAAGGGCTACAACGTGTTGATGCCCATGGGATGGGACGCGTTTGGGTTGCCTGCTGAAAACGCCGCATTGAAAAACGGTGTGCCGCCTGCCAAGTGGACCTACGAAAACATCGCCTACATGAAGAAGCAAATGCAGGCGATGGGTTTGGCCATCGATTGGTCGCGTGAGGTGGCCACCTGCGATGCCACTTATTACAAATGGAACCAATGGTTGTTCTTGAAGATGCTCGAAAAAGGCATCGCCTACCGCAAGACCCAAGTGGTGAACTGGGACCCGGTGGACCAAACCGTGTTGGCCAACGAGCAAGTGATTGATGGCCGTGGCTGGCGCACCGGGGCGTTGGTGGAGAAGCGTGAAATTCCAGGCTACTACTTGGACATCACCCGCTACGCGCAAGAGCTGCTAGATCATGTGCAAATGGGCAATGACAAAGCGTCGCTGAATGGCTGGCCCGACAAAGTTCGCTTGATGCAAGAGAACTGGATTGGCAAAAGCGAAGGCGTGCGCTTTGCGTTCACGCACGACATCCAAGGTACGGACGGTCAGCTGATTGATGGCGGCAAGATGTATGTGTTCACCACACGTGCCGACACCATCATGGGCGTGACCTTCTGTGCGGTGGCGGCTGAGCACCCCTTGGCGTTGCACGCCGCGGTCAGCAACCCCGCGTTGGCGGCGTTCCTTGACGAGTGCAAGAGCGGTGGTACCACCGAGGCCGAGCTGGCCACGCAAGAGAAAAAAGGCATGCCCACTGGCCTGTTCGTCACGCACCCCTTGACGGGCGCCCGCGTCGAGGTGTGGGTCGGCAACTATGTACTGATGTCTTATGGCGATGGCGCCGTCATGGGTGTGCCCGCCCACGACGAGCGCGACTTTGCCTTTGCCTTGAAATATGACCTGCCCATCAAGCAAGTGGTGTCCGTCAAAGACCAAACTTTCAACGACAAAGAATGGCACGAGTGGTACGGCGACAAGCAAAGCTGTGTCTGCATCAACTCGGGCGAGCTGGATGGGTTGAACCAAAAAACCGCGGTCCACAAAGTCGCTGAGTTATTGGCGGCCAAAGGCTTGGGCGAGAAGAAGACCACCTGGCGTTTGCGTGACTGGGGCATCAGCCGCCAACGCTATTGGGGCACACCGATTCCGATCATCCATTGCGATGAACACGGTGCGGTGCCTGTGCCAGAAAAAGACTTGCCTGTGGTGTTGCCACAAGACTGCATCCCCGATGGGTCGGGCAACCCGTTGCACAAACACGAAGGTTTCCATGCGGGCGTCACTTGCCCTGTGTGCGGCAAGCCCGCCCGCCGCGAAACCGACACGATGGACACCTTTGTCGATTCGTCGTGGTACTTCATGCGCTATTGCGACCCGACCAATGCTGATGCGATGGTGGCCGAAGGCGCGCAGTACTGGGCGCCGATGGACCAATACATTGGGGGCATTGAACACGCGATTCTGCATTTGCTGTATGCGCGTTTCTGGACCAAGGTCATGCGCGACATGGGCTTGGTCAACGTAGACGAGCCCTTCACCAAACTGCTCACGCAGGGCATGGTGCTCAACCACATTTACTCGCGTCGCACCGCCAAAGGTGGCAAAGATTACTTCTGGCCACACGACGTGGAGCATGTGTTGGATGACGCGGGCAAAGTGGTGGGCGCCAAGCTCAAGCACGAAGCCGAGAGCAGCGATGGCAAATTGCCCGTGGGCACACCCATCGACTACGAGGGCGTGGGCACCATGTCCAAGTCCAAAAACAACGGCGTGGACCCGCAAGACCTGATCGAAAAATATGGCGCTGACACAGCCCGCCTGTACACCATGTTCACCGCTCCGCCTGAGGCGACGCTCGAGTGGAACGATGCGGCGGTGGAAGGCAGCTACCGGTTCTTGCGCCGCGTGTGGAACTTTGCGTTCAAGCACGAAGCCACGCTCAAGGCCGCCACGGCGGGTGATTTGAGCGCAGCCAAGCCCCGCAAAGAAGCGGCTGATTTGCGTCGCGAAATGCACATGGTGCTCAAGCAAGTCAGCTACGACTACGACCGCATGCAATACAACACGGTGGTGTCGGGCTGCATGAAGTTGCTCAATGCCTTGGAAGATTTCAAGGCCGACGGCAGCGAGGGCGACAACGCCGTGTTGTGCGAAGGCGTGTCTGTGTTGTTGCGCATGCTCTATCCAGCTTGTCCGCACATCAGTGCCAACTTGTGGGCTGAGCTGGGCTATGCCGCGCGTTTGGGCGACTTGCTTGACACCGCATGGCCCGAGGTCGATGAGTCGGCGTTGGTGCGCGATGAGTTGGAGCTCATGTTGCAAATCAACGGCAAGTTGCGTGGCGCGGTGATGGTCAGTGCCACCGCAAGCAAAGAACAAATCGAGCAAGCGGCCTTGGCGACCGAGGCCTTTGTCAAACAGGCCAATGGGGCGCCGGCGAAGAAAGTCATCGTGGTGCCTGGTCGCCTGGTCAACATCGTTGTTTAAAGGTTGATATGCACACCAC
>JBPCSU010000047.1:0-11234 GCA_051006815.1 Limnohabitans sp. | reverse complement strand
CTGACAAAGAGCTCAAGGTCATCAACGCAGGCAAATAATATGCCGTGTCTTTGAGACTCGGTCAGAACGTTGAAAGATTAGGCGGTCGCCTGATTGGCGATCCGCAGCGCCTGATTCAAAAACTCGCACCGCTTGACACTGCGTATGCCGATGCGTTGAGTTTTTTAAGTCACCCCAAATACCAATCGCAACTCGTCACCACGCAGGCCGGTTGTGTGATTGTGTCCCCGGCCATTGCCGAGGCGGCCAACGTCAGTTGTGCGTTGATCGTCACTGACAACCCCTACCATTACTTTGCGCGTTTGACGCAGTTGTGGCGCCAGCACACGCGTGTGAGCGATGAGCCGATGGTTCATTCGAGTGCGGTCATTCATCCACAAGCCCATGTGAACCCTTCGGCTCGTATTGGCCCGTTGTGTGTGATCGAGCGAGGGGCACAGGTGGGCGCGGGCACATGGCTTAAATCGAATGTCACCGTGGGCGAAGACTGCCGTATTGGTGAACGATGCATTGTTCATGCAGGTGTTGTGATTGGCGCTGACGGCTTCGGTTTCGCTCAGTTTGAAGGCCGTTGGGAAAAAATAGAACAGCTTGGCGCCGTCCGTATTGGCAACGACGTTGAAATTGGTGCCAATACTTGTATTGACCGTGGCGCTTTGGATGACACGGTCATTGAAGACGGCGTCAAACTCGATAACTTGGTGCAAATTGGACATAACGTTCATGTGGGCGCCAACACCGCAATGGCTGGCTGTGCTGGCGTGGCGGGTAGTGCACGCATCGGGGCTAATTGCACCGTGGGCGGTGGTGCGGTGGTGTTGGGCCATTTGCAACTGGCCGATGGTGTGCATATCTCTGCTGCGTCGGTGGTCATGCGGTCCATTCGCCAACCAGGCCAATACAGTGGCGTCTTTCCCATCGACGACAATGCATCGTGGGAAAAAAATGCTGCCACCTTGCGCCAATTGCATCGCTTGCGCGAGCGCATCAAATCTCTTGAGTCTGCTATGGAAAGTCAACAAAAATGAGCATGGATATCCACCAAATTCTGAAGCAATTGCCACATCGCTACCCCATCTTGTTGGTGGACCGCGTGTTGGAAATTGAAAAAGGCAAGAGCATCAAGGCGATCAAAAACGTCACGATCAACGAGCCTTTTTTCACGGGGCATTTCCCACATCGTCCTGTCATGCCAGGCGTGTTGATGTTGGAAGCCTTGGCGCAAGCCGCCGCGTTGTTGGCGTTCGATGCGGTGGGCACAACGCCTGATGACAAGACGGTTTACTACTTCGCGGGCATTGATGGCGCGCGTTTCAAGCGTCCGGTTGAACCCGGTGATCAACTCACGTTGGAAGTGGAGTTGGATCGCATGAAGGCTGGCATCTTCAAATTCAAAGCGCGCGCCAAAGTGGGTGACGACGTGGCGGTGGAAGCTGAACTCATGTGCACCATGCGTGCGATTGCTTAATTCACGATTCATACGATGAGCTTGATTCACGCCACCGCGCTGGTCGACCCCAAGGCCGAGCTGGATAGTTCGGTGCAGGTGGGGCCTTACACCATCATTGGACCGAACGTTCGTATTGGGGCGGGGACCACAGTGGGTCCACATTGCGTGATCGAAGGGCACACCACGATCGGCAAGGACAACCGCATCTTTCAATTCAATTCATTGGGTGCGATTCCGCAAGACAAGAAGTACGCAGGTGAACCTTGGGAACTGATCATCGGTGACCGCAACACCATCCGTGAGTTTTGCACGTTCAACATCGGTTCTCCTGGTGATGCAGGCGTGACCCAGGTAGGCAACGACAACTGGATCATGGCCTATGTGCATTTGGCGCATGACTGCATCGTGGGTAACCACACCATCTTTGCCAACAGCGCTCAGCTAGCGGGTCATGTGCATGTGGGCGACTGGGTCATCTTGGGCGGATTCACTGTGGTGCATCAGTTCGTGCGCATTGGCGCACACAGTTTCACTGCCATGCATTCGTTGCTGTTTGCAGATGTTCCCCCGTTTGTGATGTGCCAAGGCCAGCCTGCTGAGCCTCGCTCGATGAACTTCGAAGGTTTGCGTCGCCGTGGGTTCTCTGCGGAGCGCATCAGCGCGGTGAAGGCCATGCACAAGGCTTTGTACCGCGATGATTTGACGCTCGACAAAGCCAAAGAGCGCATTGCTGCCTTGACGCAAGAAAAACCAGAGGCTGCGCAAGACGTGGTCATGATGCTGGATTTCTTGAATCAAACCTCGCCGCAGCGCGGCATCATTCGTTAAATCCCATGGCCGAGGCCCTGTCTTTCTCGCTGGTGGCAGGCGAGGCCTCGGGCGATTTGCTGGCAGGCCTGTTGCTCGGTGGCATGCGCGACAAATGGCCAGACCTGCACAGTGCAGGCATTGGTGGCCCTCGCATGTGCGCGCAGGGGTTTGAGCCTTGGTGGCCCTACGAAAAATTAGCAGTCCGAGGCTATGTGGAGGTGTTGCGCCACTACCGAGAAATCGTGGGCATTCGCAACCAGCTGCGTGAGCGTTTGTTGGCCCATCCCCCCAGTGCCTTCATTGGTGTGGATGCGCCAGATTTCAACCTCGATTTGGAGCGCGATCTCAAAGCGCAAGGCATTCCAACCGTTCATTTTGTATGCCCTTCCATTTGGGCATGGCGTGCCGATCGCGTTGAAAAAATTCGCCAAAGCGTGGACCATGTGTTGTGCATCTTTCCGTTTGAAACGGATTTGCTGGCCCAGCACGACATTGACGCCACGTATGTGGGCCACCCCTTAGCCAAAAACATTCCCGATGTGCCAGACCGCGCAGCAGCACGTGCTGCGCTAGGTCTGCCGCTAGATGCCACGGTGGTGGCGTTGTTGCCGGGTAGCCGCAGTTCGGAAATTGAGTATTTGGCGCGCCGCTTTCTGCAAGCCGCCCAACGCATGGCCAAGCAGCAGCCAGGCATGCATTTTGTGTTGCCTGCCATGCCAGCGTTGCGGGCGCGTATCGAGTCCATTGCCCAGGACGTGGGCGAGGTGCCCCATTTGTTGGTGCTCAACGGTCAGTCACATACGGCATTGGCGGCTTGCGATGTCACCCTCATTGCCAGTGGCACGGCCACGTTAGAGGCGGCGTTGTTCAAGCGCCCGATGGTCATCGCCTACAACATGAACTGGCTCAGCTGGCAAATCATGCGCCGTAAGAAGCTGCAACCTTGGGTGGGCCTGCCCAACATCCTGTGCCAAGATTTTGTCGTTCCCGAGTTGTTGCAAGACGCAGCCACGCCAGATGCCTTGGCGCATGAGGTTTTGCAATGGCTCGACAATCCTGCAGCTATTCATGCTGTTCAACAACGGTTTGCGACGCTGCACGACACGCTGCGTCGCGACACCCCCGCACTGGCGGCCCATGCGATCGAAAAAGTTCTTGCGCGCTGAGCAAGCGCCGCTCATTTGGGATGCGCCGGGCTTGATTGCGGGCGTGGATGAGGCGGGGCGTGGTCCTTTGGCCGGCCCTGTGGTGGCTGCCGCAGTGATCTTGGATGACTTGAACCCCATCGCAGGTTTGGCCGACTCCAAAAAACTCACTGCGTTGAAGCGCGAACGTCTGTATGACGAAATTCGCGCCAAAGCCTTGTGTTGTTCGATTGCCGAAGCGACGGTGGAAGAGATTGATGAACTCAACATCTTGCAAGCCACCCTGCTGGCGATGCGTCGCGCTGTAGAAGGGTTACGACTCAAACCCAGCACGGTCTTGGTCGATGGCAATCGTTTGCCCGTGCTCGATGTGTTGGCCGAGGCGATTGTCAAAGGGGACAGCAAAGTGCAGGCAATTTCTGCGGCCTCCATCTTGGCCAAAGTGCACCGTGACCGCTGGTGTCAAGAGTTGCATGCCCAATACCCGCAGTATGGTTTTGATGGGCACAAGGGCTATGGCACGGCGGTTCATTTGCAGGCCCTAAGAGAGCATGGTGCGACGCCTTGGCACCGCAAATCTTTTTCGCCTGTTGCGGAGGTGTTGCGATGAACTTGATCACGTCGCGTGATAACCCCTTGGTCAAAGACCTGCGTCGCTTGTCGCAAGACAGCACGGCCTACCGCAAGCTCGGCCGAGTTTGGTTGGAGGGGGATCACCTTTGCCGCGCGGCACTCACCCGGGGTGTGAGGCCTGAGCAGGCCGTGTTTGCCGAATCCTTGTGGGCCACTGCGCCGCGTGAATGGACGCAAGCCGCCGAGCGCAATACGGTGTTGCCTGATGCCTTGTTTGCCGAAATCAGCAGCTTGGAGTCCCCAGCCAAGATGGGGTTTGTGCTGGCGTCGCCCGGCACCCCAGACATACAAACCAGCACGCCGACCGTGGTGCTGGACCGCGTGCAAGATACTGGCAACGTGGGGTCTATTCTGCGCAGTGCCTCAGCCTTTGGCTTCAAACAGGTGCTCGCCATCAAAGGTTCGGCTGCGTTGTGGTCGCCCAAAGTCTTGCGCGCGGGGATGGGGGCGCATTTCGGCTTGCATTTGGTCGAAGGTCTGAGCCCCGACGATCTGAACGCTTTGGACATCCCCTGGGTGGCCACCAGCTCGCACCAAGGTCCGTTTTTGCACACCTTGTTGGCTGAAGCCCAATTGCCCATGCCTTGCGCTTGGCTGATGGGGCATGAAGGGCAGGGCGTCTCACCCGCTTTGGCGGAGCGCGCCGCGGTGCATGTGCGCATCGCACAGCCAGGTGGGGAAGAGTCGCTCAATGTGGCTTCCGCGGCAGCGATTTGCTTGCACGCCAGCGCCACCTGTAATTTGGGGTAATTCTCCTGCGTTCACTCGGGAAAACCAGTGCCTCGGATATAATGAGAGGCTTTCCCGCATCAACCTGTACGCCCCAGCTCAAACCTAGGCAAATTCCTCGAACAAAGCAGCCAAAAAGAGAAGCCATTCTCTTGTGAGCGCTGAGGCGTACCCGAACTATTCCGGAGAACCCAGTGCTTTTGTCTCTTCAGGGAACCTTCCCGCCCGCCATCCTGGCGCTCGCAGACGGCACGGTCTTTATCGGCAATTCGATTGGAGCTTCAGGCTCTACCGTCGGCGAGGTGGTGTTCAACACCTCCCTCACCGGCTATCAGGAAATCCTCACTGACCCCAGCTACTGCCAGCAGATCGTCACTTTGACGTACCCGCACATCGGCAACTACGGCGTCAACGTGGAAGACATCGAAGCTGACAAAGTCCATGCTGCTGGCTTGATCATCAAAGACTTGCCCCTGGTCGCAAGCAACTTCCGCTCGAGCCAAACCTTGTCGGCCTACTTGGCCGATGCGGGCACGGTGGCCATTGCCAACATCGACACCCGTCAACTCACACGCATCTTGCGCACCAAGGGGGCTCAAAACGGTGCCATCGTGGGCTTGGCCAAAGGCCAAGAAGTCACGCAAGCCTTGATCGACCAAGCGGTGGCAGCAGCCAAAGGCGCGCCCAACATGGCCGGCCTCGATTTGGCGCAAAAAGTCACGGTAGCCAAGGCTTACGAGTGGACCCAAACCGAGTGGAAATTGGGTGAAGGCTACGGCAACTTGACCGCACCTAAGTTCCATGTGGTTGCGTATGACTTCGGCGTGAAGAAAAACATCTTGCGCATGTTGGCCGAGCGCGGCTGCAAAGTCACGGTGGTACCCGCCAAGACGCCGGCTGCTGAGGTGCTCAAGCACAAGCCAGACGGCATCTTCTTGTCCAATGGCCCAGGAGACCCTCAGCCTTGCGATTACGCGATTGCAGCGGCGGCTGAGTTGATTGAAACCGGCATTCCGACATTCGGCATTTGCTTGGGTCACCAAATCATGGCCTTGGCCAGCGGTGCGAAAACCTTCAAGATGAAGTTTGGCCACCATGGAGCCAACCACCCTGTGAAAGACCTCGACTCAGGTCGCGTGTCGATCACCAGTCAAAACCACGGTTTTGCCGTGGACGAAAAATCATTGCCCGCCAACTTGCGCGCCACGCACATCTCGTTGTTTGACGGTACCTTACAAGGCTTGGCCCGTACCGACAAGCCCGCGTTTTGCTTCCAGGGTCACCCTGAAGCATCGCCCGGCCCACACGACATTGCGTACCTCTTTGACCGCTTCATCAAATTGATGGAGAAAAAATAATGCCTAAGCGTACCGACATAAAAAGCATTCTCATCATTGGCGCAGGCCCGATCATCATTGGTCAAGCGTGTGAGTTCGATTACTCTGGCGTGCAAGCGTGTAAAGCGTTGCGTGAAGAGGGTTACAAGGTCATCTTGATCAACAGCAACCCCGCCACGATCATGACCGACCCTGCCACGGCAGATGTCACCTACATCGAGCCCATCACTTGGCAAACGGTTGAGAAGATCATTGCCAAAGAGCGTCCAGATGCCATCCTGCCCACCATGGGCGGTCAAACTGCGCTGAACTGCGCGTTGGACTTGTGGCACCACGGCGTGTTGGCCAAGTACAAGGTCGAGCTGATTGGCGCAACCCCTGAAGCCATCGACAAAGCCGAAGACCGTCTGAAATTCAAAGACGCCATGACCAAGATTGGTCTGGGCTCTGCACGTTCAGGCATCGCTCACAGCATGGAAGAAGCTTGGGATGTGCAAAAGCGCGTCGGTTTCCCCACGGTTATTCGTCCTAGTTTCACACTGGGCGGCACGGGCGGTGGCATTGCGTACAACCCCGAAGAATTTGAAGTTATTTGTAAGCGCGGCCTCGAGGCTTCGCCAACCAACGAGTTGTTGATTGAAGAATCCTTGCTCGGCTGGAAAGAATACGAGATGGAAGTGGTGCGCGACAAAGCGGACAACTGCATCATCATTTGCTCGATCGAAAACTTGGATCCGATGGGCGTGCACACCGGTGACTCCATCACCGTGGCCCCTGCACAAACCTTGACCGACAAGGAATACCAGGTGTTGCGCAACGCGTCGTTGGCGGTGTTGCGTGAGATTGGTGTGGATACGGGCGGCTCGAACGTGCAGTTTTCCATCAATCCCAAAGACGGTCGCATGGTCGTTATTGAGATGAACCCACGCGTGTCGCGCTCTTCTGCCTTGGCTTCCAAAGCCACGGGCTTTCCAATTGCGAAAGTTGCCGCCAAATTGGCAGTGGGCTACACACTGGATGAGCTGCGCAACGAAATCACAGGTGGCGCGACACCTGCATCGTTCGAACCTTCGATCGACTACGTGGTCACCAAGATTCCACGTTTTGCCTTTGAAAAATTCCCTACCGCCGACAGCCGCTTGACCACCCAAATGAAATCGGTGGGTGAGGTGATGGCGATGGGTCGTACCTTCCAAGAGTCCTTCCAAAAAGCCCTGCGTGGTTTGGAGGTGGGCGTGGACGGTATGAACGAAAAAACCCAAGACCGTGAAGTGCTCGAAAAAGAGCTGGGCGAGCCCGGTCCCGAGCGCATTTGGTACGTGGGCGATGCCTTCGCCATGGGCCTGAGCGTGGACGAGGTGTTTGCGCTGACCAAGATCGACCGTTGGTTCTTGGTGCAAATCGAAGAGATCGTGAAGATCGAGTTGGAACTCGAGAAGACCACACTCGACGCCATCACAGCCTCAGAGCTGCGCACCTTGAAGAAGAAGGGGTTCTCTGACCGTCGTTTGGCCAAGTTGCTCAAGACCACCGAACACGTGGTGCGTGCGCGGCGCCATGAACAAGGCATTCGCCCCGTCTACAAACGCGTGGATACCTGTGCGGCTGAGTTCTCAACGGATACGGCTTACATGTACTCGTGCTACGAAGGTAACGGAAACGCCTTCGGCGTGGGCGACGCGGAGTGCGAAGCTGAACCTACCAACAACAAAAAAATCATGGTGCTCGGCGGTGGTCCTAACCGCATCGGCCAAGGCATTGAGTTTGACTACTGCTGCGTTCACGCCGCGCTCGCCATGCGCGAAGACGGCTATGAAACCATCATGGTCAACTGCAACCCAGAGACAGTATCGACTGACTACGACACGTCGGATCGCTTGTATTTCGAGCCCTTGACGCTTGAAGACGTGCTGGAAATCGTGGACAAAGAAAAGCCCACTGGCGTCATTGTTCAATACGGTGGTCAAACTCCTTTGAAATTGGCGCTCGGTTTGGAAGCTGCGGGTGTTCCCATCATCGGTACCAGCCCCGACATGATTGACGCGGCCGAAGACCGTGAACGTTTCCAAAAGTTGCTGCAAGACCTCGGTCTGCGCCAACCGCCGAACGCCACCGCACGCACTGAAACTGAAGCGCTTGAAAAAGCCGCCGAGTTGGGCTACCCCTTGGTGGTGCGCCCCAGCTATGTGTTGGGTGGTCGTGCCATGGAAATCGTGCACGAGCAACGCGATCTCGAGCGCTACATGCGCGAAGCGGTCAAGGTCTCCAACGATTCGCCCGTGCTCTTGGACCGCTTCTTGAACGATGCGATTGAGTGCGATGTGGATTGCTTGCGCGATCCCGAGGGCAAAACCTTCATCGGCGGTGTGATGGAACACATTGAACAAGCGGGTGTACACAGCGGTGACTCCGCTTGTTCGTTGCCTCCTTACTCACTGTCAGAAGCCACTGTCACCGAACTCAAACGCCAATCTGCCGCAATGGCCGGTGCTTTGAATGTGGTCGGCTTGATGAACGTGCAGTTCGCGATTCAGCATGTGGATGGCAAAGACGTCATTTACGTGTTGGAAGTCAACCCACGTGCATCGCGCACGGTGCCTTATGTCTCGAAAGCCACAGGCATTCAGTTGGCGAAAGTCGCTGCGCGTTGCATGGCTGGCCAAAGCTTGGCATCACAAGGCATCAGCAAAGAAGTCACGCCCCCTTACTTCAGCGTGAAAGAAGCGGTGTTCCCGTTTGTGAAGTTCCCAGGCGTCGACACCATCCTTGGCCCAGAAATGAAATCAACGGGCGAAGTCATGGGCGTTGGCAAAACCTTTGGCGAAGCCTTTGTGAAGAGCCAATTGGGTGCGGGTACCAAGCTGCCACGCCCACGTGATGCCGATGGTCGCGCCACGGGCAAAGTGTTTATCTCTGTGAAGAACAACGACAAGCCACGTGCCATCGCAGTGGCCCGTGAGTTGGCTGCGTTGGGTTTTGAGCTGATTGCCACCAAAGGTACTGCATCCGCTATTGTGGAAGCGGGCGTGGCCTGCGAAGTGGTGAACAAGGTGACCGAAGGTCGTCCTCACATCGTGGACGCGATCAAGAACAACGAGGTGGTGTTGGTCATCAATACCGTGGAAGAGCGTCGCAATGCGATTGCCGATTCACGCCACATCCGTACCTCGGCGTTGCTCAACCGTGTCACGACATTCACCACCATCGCCGGTGCAGAAGCTGCGGTGGAAGGCATGAAGTACATGGACAAGTTGGATGTCATTTCCGTTCAAGAAATGCACGCTCAATTGACAGCCTAAGGACACACGATGAGTACAGTTCCTATCACCAAGCGTGGTGCAGAAAAGCTCAAAGATGAGTTGCACAAACTCAAAACCGTGGAGCGTCCTTCGGTGATTGCCGCCATCGCCGAAGCGCGTGCGCAAGGCGATCTGAGCGAAAACGCTGAATATGACGCCGCCAAAGATCGCCAAGGCTTTATCGAAGGTCGCATTCAAGAAATTGAAGGCAAGTTGTCGGTGGCTCAGATCATCGACCCGGCCGCTTTGGACGCTGGCGGTCGTGTGGTGTTTGGCGCCACAGTCGCTTTGGAAGACGAAGACACGGGCGACAAGGTAACCTACCAAATCGTGGGCGAAGACGAAGCCGATTTGAAACTCGGTCTGATCAACATCAGCAGCCCAATTGCCCGTGCCTTGATTGGCAAAGAAGAAGGCGATGTGGCCGAAGTGCAAGCCCCGGGTGGCGTGAAGCACTACGAGGTGGTCAAGGTTTCTTACCTCTAACTCTTCAGCATGGCGCGGCTACAAGTTTTTTTAGCGGCGTTGTGGTGGGGCAGCCTTTCGGCTGTTGGGTTCATGGTGGTTCCCATGCTGTTCATGCATTTGGAAACCCCGGCCATGGCAGGGCAGATGGCGGCCAAGTTGTTCAGTGCACAAACTTGGCTGTCACTGTTTTGCGGTTTGTTGCTGTTGCTGGCCGCGCGACGTGAAAACCGCACGACATCAAAAACACCTTCGCCGTGGGTCATCGCTGGCATGCTGCTGGCTTTGTTGATCGAAGTTGCGGTGAAGCCCCACATCGTGGCCCGCGAAAACATGGCTTTGTGGCACAACCTAGGCTCTGCGTTTTATTTGGCGCAATGGGGGTGTGCCGGTCGGGCGCTGTGGGCGTTGTGGCCTGATGTGTCTGAGCTTGCAGAGATTGCAAGCTCAGCACCACGCGATTAACCAAAGCTGCGTTTTTTGACCGAAATCTTTTTCGGTTTGGCGCGTTTGACTTGACCGCCGGAGGTCAAGCGCTGGTTGCCCAAGACGCGCAAGGTTTTGACTTCGGGGCGTTGACCGCCACGGCTGCTGTACTTGAGCACTTTGACGTCGCGAGGGCCGGGCATGCGGTCTTCGTCCAGCGCACGTTCTTTTTCAGCACGCGGACGCCACAACACAAACAGCTTGCCAATGTGTTGAATAGGCGCTGCATTGAGTTGATCGGCCAAAGCGACAAACATGGCCTCGCGTGCTTGGCGGTCATCGCCCAAAACGCGGATTTTGATGAGGCCGTGCGCGTTGAGTGCCATCTCGGCTTCTTTGATCACGGCAGGGGTGAGCCCATCGTTGCCAATCATCACTACGGGGTCCAAATGGTGCGCTTCGGCGCGGTGAATTTTGCGTTGAGCAGGTGTGAGTTGTATTGCGGGCATGGGGGTATTATCCCCGCTCGCTCAAAGGTGTGAATTGAAAGCTAAAACTAAAAGCAAAAAAGTCAACAAAACATGGTTGAACGACCATGTGAACGACACCTACGTCAAGTTGGCGCAGAAAGACGGCTACCGCGCCCGTGCGGCCTACAAATTGAAAGAAATTGACGAGCAATTTGGCTTGATCAAGTCGGGGCAGTTTGTGGTTGACTTGGGGTGTGCGACGGGTGCCTGGTGCCAATATTTGCGCCGTCGCATGTCGCCCACTGGCGCCGCGTCGGGAGCCTTGAACGGAACCATCATTGGCTTGGATATCTTGCCGATGGAACCCGTGGAGGACGTCACGTTCATCCAAGGCGACTTCCGTGAAGAAGAGGTGCTGGCACAGCTCGAAACCGCATTGCAGGGGCGTGTGGTGGATGTGGTGGTGTCTG
>JBPCSU010000046.1:0-3749 GCA_051006815.1 Limnohabitans sp. | reverse complement strand
GTCTTGGTCGATGAGTTCGTTTTTCTCGAGCACACCGTCGATCCAGCGTGACACGGTGATGCCAGGCTTACTCATCATGCCGGGGTTGGCGAAACGGCCTTTGAGCCAATCGAATTCCACACCCCAGGCTTTGGCAAAGTGTTTCCACGAGCCTTCCACAATGCCGTAGTAGCCAGGCAAAGAGTCGGGGTTAGGACCGACGTCGGTGGCGCCTTGCACGTTGTCGTGACCACGGAAGATGTTGGTACCGCCACCTGACTTGCCCACGTTGCCCAAGGCCAACTGCAAGATGCAAGAGGCACGCACCATGGCGTTGCCAATGCTGTGCTGGGTTTGGCCCATACACCACACGATGGTGCCGGGGTTGTTTTCGTGAAGCATGGTGGCCACTTTGAGCATTTGCTCAGGGCTCACACCGCAGGCATCTTGCACGGCGTCGGGGGTCCACTTGGCCAAGACTTCTTCTTTGACCTTGTCCATGCCGAACACACGGTCGTTGATGTATTTTTTGTCTTCCCAACCGTTCTTGAAGATGATGTGTAACAAACCAAACAAGAATGGAATGTCAGAGCCCGAGCGAATGCGCACGTACTCGTCGGCCTTGGCCGCTGTGCGTGTGAAGCGGGGGTCGACCACGATCATCTTGCAGCCGTTTTCCTTGGCATGCAGCATGTGGAGCATCGACACGGGGTGTGCTTCTGCCGCGTTCGAACCAATGTACAAAGCGACCTTGCTGTTTTGCATGTCGTTGTACGAGTTGGTCATCGCACCGTAGCCCCAGGTGTTCGCCACACCCGCCACGGTGGTGGAGTGACAAATACGGGCTTGGTGGTCGCAGTTGTTGCTACCGAAGTAGCTCACAAACTTGCGCAACAAATAGGCTTGTTCGTTGTTGTGTTTGGAAGAACCGATCCAGTACACGCTGTCAGGGCCTGCGGTTTTGCGCAGGTCAAGCAACTTGGCGCTGATTTCGTCGAGGGCGGTTTCCCAGCTGATGCGCTCGTACTTGCCGTTCACCAACTTCATGGGGTAACGCAAGCGGAACTCGCCGTGGCCGTGCTCGCGCAGCGCAGCACCTTTGGCGCAATGCGCGCCGAGGTTGATAGGGGAATCGAACACAGGTTCTTGGCGCACCCAGACACCGTTTTCCACCACGGCGTCCACGGCGCAACCCACGGAGCAGTGGGTACACACGGTACGTTTGACTTCGATCTTGCCCGAGCCATTGGTGGCGACAGCGCCAGAGGCTTGGGCTTTTTTCACCAAGCTCAGCTGCGTGGCGGCCAAGCCCACACCAATGCCCAAACCTGAGCGGCGCAAGAAGCCGCGACGGTCGAGTGTTGGAATGGCTTGTGACAAGCCGCGTTGCAAGCGGCTCACGAAGGCAGAGCTGCTCGTCGAAGCGGCGGCAGTGGAATCGGTTTTACGTGTCAACAACATAGAAGGCTCCTCACTCAAACGCGGGTGGTTTGGTAATAGCGCTTGACGTGTTCGCTCAAGCTGTAGCCGCCACCGTTTTCGGGTGCGGGCGGGAGGGGGTTGAGTTCAGAAGAGGGGGTGCTGAGGCCGGGCATTGCGGTGACTGCCGCAGCGGCAGCGCCTGCAGCAGCGGCACCCATAAAAAATCCGCGGCGCGATGGGGCCGCTTGGTCTTGGACATGCGCTTGGGCTTTGTCTTTTTGCATTCTTAGCTCCTCATGTGGTCGTGCTTATGCATGACATTGCATACTGTAGCAACTATCTAGATTTGTCCTATACGTAAAAACGTCGAAACACCCCAAATTTCAATCCAACTTCTTAAGGGTTAACGCGAGTTTGTCGCGTGCGTGTCAGCCACTGTGCGCCAGCCCACCCAGGTCACGCCAGCATGTCAAAGCCTTGGGCTTCCACACTCACAAACGCACGTGTCAACTCCGCCAGCGCCGAATAGAAACGCGCACGGGGTGTGGCTTGCAACGCATCGCAAAACGCAGGCACCCAGGTTTGCACATGGGCGGCAAAAAACTTCGCCTGTTGCGTCAGGTTCGACACCGACACATCGTCGCCCGCCACCAAAAAGCGCATCACCTCAAACACGTAGGACACATGGTCTTCGGTCTCGGGCATGGCTGCGTCATCGCGCCCCAAGCCGAGCGCGGCCAAGTCGGTGCGCAATTGCGCCAAGGGCTTTTCGTTCAAAAACCCCGTCAAGAAATGCGAGGCATACACATACACCTCGGGCTTGCCCACACCGCCAAACAAGGTGTGGTGTTCGCTTTGAATGCTGCGGTCGTCCATGTCGCGCGCGGCACCCACCAACTGACGCCAAGGCTCTTCCAAAAAACCACCCGAGGTCGGCGCCTCGGTGGCAGCCACGCGCAGCTGCGCCAGCAACTCGGCACGCGGTGGCGCATAGAACAACTCTGAAATCAAACCGTACAGCTCGGCGCGTGCGGTTTCTTCATCAAGGGCAGAGGACAAATGGGGTTCAGTCATAAGCGGTTTATAAGATTTTTTGTTCGTCGCCAGCAGAGTAAATGTCGATCACGCGGCAATCGCCACACATCTTCAGGCGCTCCAGTGCTGCACCTTGGAACATGGCGTGACCAGCGAGTTTGCCAATCATGGCTTCGATGCCTTTGAGTGTGCCAAACGGTTTGCCACACCGCACACAGCCATAGGCTTGCGTTTCGTTCAACACCCGCACTTCTTTGCGCTGAGGTGTGAGCAACAAACGCGGCACCAAGTTCAGCGCTTTTTCAGGACAGGTGCTGACGCACAAACCACACTGCACACAATTCTTCTCAACAAAGCGCAGCTGAGGGGCTTGTTGGTTGTCTTGCAGCGCGTTGGCCGGACAGGCGCTGACGCAACTCATGCACAACGTACAGCTGTCTTTGTTGACCTCCACCGTGCCAAACAACGCGCCTTCCTTGGGCAACGCCAACGCGTCAGGCGCGTTGGTTTTCAAAACCGGCGCGTGTTCAAGCAAATGGTCGATGGCCAAACTCAAGGTGCTGCGCTTTTCAGTGGTCACCGCATAGGTGGCCAACGGCACGCACGCGCTCAAGCGTTGCGCACCGGTGGTGAGACGCTGCAGCTCGGCATCCAATTCGGTGGCATGGGTGGCGCGCAGCAATTGCACCGGCACCTGATCTGGCTTGGCATAACCCAAGCCTTCAAGCAGCGCTTGCGCCTGCGCCATTTGCGCTTGCAACCCGTCGGTGTACTGAGGGGCCTCTTCGGCAGTTTGCAACACCAACACCTGCGCAGCGCCGTAGGCCAACGCGGTCAGCCACACCTCCAAACCCAAACTGGCGGTGTGCCACAGCGACACCGGCATCACGTGCGCCGGCACGCCTTGCGCCACCTTGAGTTGGGCGGCACGGCCCAACGCGTTGACCAAGGCTTGCCCTGCGTCTTGGCTGTGCAACAAGATGACCGCATCTTTGCCACCGGCTTTTTGGTAGGTGCTCAGCAAGGTCTTCAGCTTACGTCCTTGCTCGCTGGCTTGTGGGTAGGCGTAGGTGAGCGCACCACTGGGGCAGACCGTGGTGCAAGCACCGCAGCCCACACACAAATTGGGGTTGACTTTGATTTGCTGTCGCGCCTTGTCCGAGCTGACCGCTTCGGCAGAACAAATATCGACACATGCATTGCAACCAACTTTTTCGTTGCGGCTGTGCGCGCACAGTTTTTGTTTGTAGGCAAAGAACTTGGGCTTTTCAAACTCGCCCACCAACTCGCGCAAGCGCAGCAAGTTGGCCGCA
>JBPCSU010000045.1:0-4649 GCA_051006815.1 Limnohabitans sp. | reverse complement strand
GAACCACAAGTTGGCTTCACCACGGAACTTGGCGTAGTCGGTGTACACCTTTTTCCAGTTGGCGTTCTTGGCATTGAGTTCTTCGTAGAAAGCCATGGCTTCTTTGAAGGCAGCAGCCATCACGTCTTTAGGGAACTCGCGCAGCTTGGTGCCAGAGCCTACCAACTGCTTCAAAGCAGCAGGGTTACGTGCGTCGTACTTGGCTTGCATGTCGGTGTGCGCCATGGCGGCAGCGGCTTCAACAATCGCTTTGTTCTCAGGCGACAGAGCAGCGAATGCTTTGTCGTTGATGAAGAAGTCCAACTGTGGGCCACCTTCCCAGAAACCTGGGTAGTAGTAGAAAGGCGCGACTTTGCTGAAGCCCAGCTTCAGATCGTCATAAGGACCAATCCACTCGGCCGAGTCGATCGTGCCTTTTTCCAAAGCGGGATAGATATCGCCGCCAGGAATGTTTTGAGGCACCACGCCCAAACGCTCCAACACCTTGCCGCCGAAGCCACCGATACGGAACTTCAAGCCTTTGAGGTCAGCCAGCGACTTGATCTCTTTACGGAACCAACCGCCCATTTGAGCGCCTGTGTTGCCACCTGGGAAGTTCACGATGTTGTACTTGGCGTAGAACTCACGCATCAGCTTCAAGCCATTGCCTTCGTACATCCAAGCAGTCATTTGGCGGCTGTTCAAGCCGAAAGGAATGGCACAACCCAAAGCAAAGGTCTCGTCCTTACCGAAGAAGTAGTAAGGGGCTGTGTGCGCCATTTCCACGGAGCCTTGTTGCACACCGTCCACCACGCCAAACGCAGGCATGATTTCGCCAGCGGCGTGAACCGAAATTTCGAACTTACCACCAGACATGTTTTTAACAGCCTTGGCGAAAACATCAGCTGCACCATGAATGGTGTCGAGCGACTTGGGGAAGCTCGAAGCCAAGCGCCAGCGGATGGCGGCTTGTGCGTGCACTGCGGGGGCTGCACCGGCAGCCAAGATACCTGCAATACCTGCGTTTTTAATAACGGAACGACGGTCCATAAAAGACTCCCATGAGTTGTTGAAACAAATCGCAACGGCGTGTCACTTTTGTGAAGCGATCCCCCCGAGCGATGGGGGATTGTATGCAGTTGGGTAGCCGGTTATATGCACGGGTTTTCCCCCGATAACCCCTTCTTGCAAAAAACTTCAGAGCCTTTGAAATTACTTCAAAAAACGCTGTGTGATGGACGCCTGAATGCCTGCGGCATCCAAGCCCAACTCGGCCAACAACTTGGCAGGATCACCATGCTCGGTGAAGACATCCGCAATGCCCAAGACCAGCACCGGCTTGTTCAATTGCAAGGTTTGCAAGGCTTCGAGCACGGCCGAACCCGCGCCGCCCATGACGGCGCCCTCTTCCACAGTGACCAAGGCGTCGTGCGTGGCCGCCATGTGCGCCAGCAGTTCTGTGTCCAGTGGTTTGGCCCAACGCATGTTGACCACGGTGGCATTCAAGGCCTCGCCAGCTTGCAGCGCTGGATAAAGCAAGGTACCAAACGCCAAGATGGCAATGCGCTGCCCTTGGCGACGCACCTCGCCTTTGCCAAATGGCAAGGGGCGCAACCCCGGTTGCACAGGCACGCCAGCCCCCGCACCACGGGGATAACGCACGGCCACACAGTGGTCTTGCTGGTAAGCCGTGGTCAGCAACTGACGGCATTCGTTTTCGTCCGCAGGGCACGCCATGCTGACATTGGGAATGCAGCGCATAAACGCAATGTCATACAAGCCCGCATGCGTGGCGCCGTCGGCACCCACAATGCCCGAGCGGTCGAGCGCCAGCACCATGGGGAGCTTTTGCAAAGCCACATCATGGATCACTTGGTCGTACGCGCGCTGCAAGAAGGTGGAGTAAATCGCCACCACAGGTTTGACGCCCTCACAGGCCAAACCCGCAGCAAACGTCACCGCATGTTGCTCTGCAATACCAACGTCGTGATAGCGCTCGGGGAAACGCTTGTGGAACTCGACCATGCCCGAGCCCTCACGCATGGCCGGCGTGATGCCCACCAACAAGGGATCGTGCGCAGCCATGTCACACAACCAATCACCAAACACTTGGGTGAAGGTGGTTTTTGCAGCACCCGCGCTGGGCACCAAACCCACCGCCGGATCAAACTTGCCAGGACCGTGGTAAGCCACTGGGTCAGCCTCGGCCAATTTATAGCCTTGCCCTTTTTTGGTGACCACGTGCAAGAACTGCGGCCCGTCCAAGTGCTTGATGTTCTCGAGCGTGGGGATGAGTGAATCGAGGTCATGCCCATCGATGGGGCCGATGTAGTTGAAGCCAAATTTTTCAAACAAGGTGGCGGGCACCACCATGCCTTTGGCATGCTCTTCAAAGCGCTTGGCCAGCTCAAACAAAGGCGGCGCACCTTTGAGCACTTGCTTGCCCACCTCTTTGGCCGCGGCGTAAAACTTGCCACTCATCAGTTGGGCCAAATAGCGGTTCAGTGCGCCCACAGGCGGGCTGATGGACATGTCGTTGTCGTTCAAGATGACCAACAACTTTGAGGTCGACACGCCCCCGTTGTTCAAGGCCTCAAAGGCCATACCAGCGGTCATAGCCCCATCGCCAATCACGGCAATGGCGTGGCGTTGCTCACCTTTTTGCTGTGCCGCAATGGCCATCCCCAAGGCGGCTGAAATACTGGTGGACGAATGCGCAGTGCCAAAGGCGTCGTATTCACTTTCGTCACGGCGCGGGAAACCGCTGAGGCCATGGCGTTGGCGCAGCGTGTTCATTTGGTCACGCCGGCCCGTCAAAATTTTGTGCGGATAAGTTTGGTGGCCCACGTCCCACACGATGCGGTCGTGCGGCGTGTTGAACACATAGTGCAAGGCCACCGTCAACTCAACCGTCCCGAGGTTGGAGCTCAGATGCCCTCCAGTTTTGGCAACGCTGTTCAACAAGTACGAACGCAACTCATCGGCCAGCGCGGGCAACTGATGGCGTGGCAAAGCACGCAAGTCAGCGGGTGAATTGATGGTGGGCAACAAATGAGACATGTTCACGTATTCCGATTCACCACGCGCTCAGCCAGTGCGGCCAGCGTGTGGGTGTGCGTCAGGCCGGTGCTTTGCAAAGCGTCAAGCGCTTCACCGAGCAAGGACTGCGCGTAAGACTTTGCCTGTGCCAGGCCCAACAAAGAAACATAGGTGGGCTTGTCGTTGGCCGCGTCTTTGCCTGCCGTTTTACCCAGCGTCGCTGAATCGGCGATGACGTCCAAAATATCGTCCACCACTTGAAAGGCCAAACCCAGTGCCTGGCCGTAGCGCTGCAAGCCGCTCAGGGCTTGCGCCGAGGCTTCGCCACACGCCGCCCCCATCATGACACTGCCTTCCAGCAAGGCACCTGTCTTCAGGCGGTGCATGTGACGCAGCTGGTCTTCTGTCAATGCCACACCCACACTGGCCAAATCAATCGCTTGACCACCGGCCATGCCGGCATAGCCTGCAGACACTGCCAGCAAACGGCACAAATGGGCTTGCACGCGATCAGGAATGGCCGACGCAGCAGGCGCGAGCAATTCAAACGCCAAGGCCTGCAGCGCGTCACCGGCTAACAAGGCTTGGGCCTCACCAAACTGAACATGCACCGTGGGTTTTCCTCGGCGCAGCACATCGTTGTCCATGCACGGCATGTCGTCGTGCACCAGCGAATACGCATGGATCAGTTCCACCGCACAGGCTGCACGCAAAGCGGCATCGTCCAGCGCGGCATCTTTCACGCCATGCGCCACGGCTTCACGCGCGGCCAAAACCAACAGCGGGCGCAAGCGTTTGCCGCCATCCAACACGGCATAGCGCATCGCGTCACCCAAACCAGCAGGCGCATCCGGGCGAATCCAGTGCGACAACGCGTCTTCCACCACGCTCAACCAATGGGTGCTCCATTGGTCCAATTCAGCTTGCGTCATGACAACACTCATGTGGGTGTCCAGGTCTTCAACGCGCCGTTGTCGAGCACCTTGATTTGCTGCTCCACCGCATCAAGCTGTGCGCGTCAGTAAGCCAAATGTTCCGCGCACAGTTGATACCCGGACAGCAAATCTGCCAACGGCTATTGCCCTGATTCCATTTGAGAAACCAAGCCCTCTAACTCTTTCAAGGCCGCCTCATAGCTGGCAGGGGCAGCGCTTGCGTCACTGGTGGGGGTTTTGGCCTTGGGCATGGTGTGCAGATATCCGGTTTTGAGGTGGGTCAAGTAGCCCGCCATTTTAGGTCGTGGACGGGGCAAAGTTTGGTCCCTTGGGTACAATGGGCGTCCTTCAATCGACCTTTCGGCCGATTTATTTTTGTCCACTTACCTCCCTGTGGGGAGTCTTTAGGTCAGGTCACCCATGTCTGATTTAAGTCTTCAACTGCAGCAGGCGCATAGCCAACTACCAGTTACCAGTTACTTTGACGAGGCGCTTTTTCAGCGCGAACTGGAGACCATCTTTCAGCAAGGGCCCCGTTATGTGGGCCATCAACTTGCCGTGCCCAACGTGGGCGATTACTACGCTCTCCCGCAAGAAAGCGAAGGGCGCGCACTCGTCCACTCCAACACTGGGGTGGAGCTGATCTCTAATGTGTGCCGCCATCGCCAAGCAGTGATGCTCAAAGGCCGCGGGTCG
>JBPCSU010000044.1:0-8993 GCA_051006815.1 Limnohabitans sp. | reverse complement strand
TAAAGGTCTAAGACAAATGGTTATCAAAAGTAAATTGGGGGACAGACTCCATTTTCACCCCCAGGAGTGCTGCTATATTGCACAGCAACATTTTTGAGATGACACCATGCTTTACCAAATCTTCGAAACTCAACGCAGCCTGATGGAGCCTTTCGCGGACTTTGCACAGGCGGCCTCCAAGCTCTATGGTCAAACCACTTCGCCCTTGGCACAACACCCCATGGCGCAGCGTGTGTCGGCAGGTTACGACCTGTTGTACCGCTTAGGAAAAGACTACGAAAAGCCACAGTTTGGCATCAAATCGGTGTCGGTAGATGGTGTGGACGTGGCCATCCACGAACGCATCGAAATGGACAAACCCTTCTGTGAATTGCGCCGTTTCAAGCGTTTCACCGATGATGCGCAAACCCTGACCAAACTCAAAAGCCAACCCGTGGTGCTGATCGTGGCCCCCTTGTCTGGCCACTACGCCACCCTGTTGCGCGACACCGTGCGCACCATGCTGAAAGACCACAAGGTATACATCACCGACTGGAAAAACGCACGCTTGGTCCCACTGAGCGAAGGTGAGTTCCACCTCGACGACTACGTGAACTACGTGCAAGAGTTCGTGCGCGACTTGCAAGCCAAGTACGGCAACTGCCACATCATGAGCGTGTGCCAGCCCACCGTGCCGGTGTTGGCTGCGGTGTCGTTGATGGCCAGCCGTGGCGAAAAAACACCCATCACCATGACCATGATGGGTGGCCCGATTGATGCCACCAAGTCGCCCACAGCGGTGAACAACTTGGCCATGAACAAGAGCCACAGCTGGTTTGAAAACAACGTGATCTACCGCGTGCCCGACAACTTCCCAGGTGCAGGCCGTCGCGTCTACCCTGGCTTCTTGCAGCACACCGGCTTCGTGGCCATGAACCCCGACCGCCATTTGAAGAGCCATTACGACTACTTCAAAGACCTGATCAAGGGCGACAACTCCAGCGTGGAATCGCACCGTGATTTCTATGACGAGTACAACGCTGTGCTCGACATGGACGCTGACTACTACTTGGAAACCATCAACACCGTGTTCCAAGAGTTCAAGCTGGTGCGTGGCACTTGGGACATCAAAAACCCACAAGGCAAGCAAGAACGCGTGCGCCCACAAGACATCCACGCCACCGCTTTGCTGACCGTGGAAGGCGAGCTGGACGACATCTCGGGCTCCGGCCAAACCGAAGCCGCACATCGTTTGTGTACCGGCATCGTACGCAAAGAGCACCACCACCTGGAAGTCAAAGGTGCAGGTCACTACGGCATCTTCAGCGGCCGCCGTTGGCGCGAAGTGGTGTATCCGCACGTCAAGAGCTTCATCTTGGAACACCACAAACCAGGCAAGGCCGTGACGGCCAAAGCGGCTCCCAAAAAGGCAGCTGCCAAGCCAGCGGCCAAAAAAGCCACCTCTGCGAAAAAGTGAGTCGGCTCGACGCCATCAACCAAGCCCTGCCGCAAACGCAATGCACGCGCTGCGGCTATCCTGACTGTCAGCGCTACGCCGAGGCCATTGACCAAGGCGTAGCGGACATCAACCAGTGCCCCCCCGGCGGCACAGAAGGCATTGCGCGACTGGCCGCCATCACAGGCAAGCCGATTTACCCACTGAACCCCGACAACGGCATCGAAGGCCCACGCACCATTGCCTTCATTGATGAAGCTTGGTGCATTGGTTGTACCTTGTGCATCGCCGCTTGCCCCACCGATGCCATCGTAGGCGCCAACAAACGCATGCACACCGTGGTGGAAGCCTATTGCACCGGCTGTGAGCTGTGCATTCCTGCCTGCCCCGTCGATTGCATCGCACTCGAACCGATTGACCTCCACCTCAGTGGCTGGGCCGCTTGGCCACAACCCTTGGCCGATTTGGCGCGTCAACGCTACGACACCCGCCAACAGCGCTTGCAACGCGAAGCCACTGAGCACGACGCACGCCTGCAAGCCAAAGCGTTGAAAAAACTTGCCGACCTCCCGGCCCACACCAAAGGCACCGAACAAGCGCCCGAGGTCGATCGCAAACGCGCCATCATCGAAGCCGCCTTGGCCAAAGCCAAAGCGCGCCAATCAGCAAAGACTTGAATTGAATGACCACACACCTCACCCCCCGCCGCGAACTGCTGCTTCTTTTGTCGTTGGCGGGCGTGCAGTTCACGCACATCGTGGACTTCATGATCATGATGCCCTTGGGGCCACAACTCACGCAACTGTTTGACATCAGCTTTGCAGAGTTTGGGCTGTTGGTGTCGGCCTACACCGTCTCGGCGGGTGTGTCGGGTTTGTTTGCCACCACCTTCGTCGATCGCTTTGACCGCAAGCACCTGTTGCTCTCGCTGTACGCCCTGTTCGCCCTGACCACCGTGGCATGTGGCTTGGCACCCACGTATGGTTGGCTCATGGCGGCGCGCATTGCCTCTGGTTTTTTTGGAGGCGTCTTGGCCACCATGACACAAACCATCATTGGGGATGTGATTCCATTTCAACGCCGCGGCCGTGCCACAGGCATTGTGATGACCTCGTTTTCCATGGCCACCGTCGCAGGCGTTCCTGCCGGCTTGATGTTCGCCAACTGGTGGGGTTGGCACTATGCCTTTTTTGCCATTGGCGTGCTGTGCCTGGCGGTCGGTGCACTGGCGCACTACAGCATTCCCCACCTCGATGCCCATGTGGCGCACGGCAAAGACAAACACGTGTTGCATGCCATGGGGCAAGTGCTGAGCGAACACAACCAACGCATGGCCTTGCTGTTGTCGGGCACGATGATGTTTGCAGCCTTCACCATCATTCCCTACATCACGCTGTATCTGCAAAACAACCAGGTGATGGCACCGCAGGAAATTCCATGGCTGTATTTTTGCGGTGGCGTCATCACCCTGTTCAGCGGACGCTGGGTGGGCGGCGTGACCGATCGCTTGGGCAAACGCCAAACCTTTCAGCGCGCGGTGTTGTTTTCGATCATTCCGATGTTTGCGGTGACGCTGCTCGAACCCGTGCCACTGCCGTTCGTGTTGCTGGTCACCACCCTCCTGTTCTTCGCCATGAACGCTCGCATGATTCCTGGCATGGCTTTGCTCACCTCGGCCGCCAACCCCAAATTTCGTGGCACCTTTTTGTCACTGAACGGTGCGGTGCAATCGTTTGCGATGGGCATCGCCTCGTGGATCGGCGGCTTGTTGCTGCAACGCGAAGCCACCGGACAAGTCACCCACTTTTGGCTATGCGCCGTGGTGGCCGCGTGTGCGTCTGTGCTGGCGTACCACTTGGCCCAACGTGTGGCGATGCATGAATGAAGACCCCACGCGGAAACGTCAAAAGCCACCCAAGGGTGGCTTTTTTGTGAAGCATAGAAACGCTTATTTGATGAAGCGAATTTGCTGGTTGATTTTTTCGAGAATGGGTTTCTTCTTCTCGTTGAACACCGCTTTGTTTTCTTCGATCAGGTTTTTACCTTTGGTATCAATCGAAATGATCAGCGGGCCAAACTCTTTGACACGGTTGACCCACAAGGTCTCAGGCATGCCCAAATCGGTCCATTCCGCTGCTTCGATTTTTTCGACTTGCGTAGCCGCCAACACCGCGCACCCGCCTGGAAAGATGGCGTGCACCGCTTTGTTTTCTTTGCAGCCCGCTTGGGTTTCGGGCCCCATGCCGCCTTTGCCCACAATCAGTTTGACTCCGGTGCGTTGAATAAATTCTTTCTCAAACTTTTCCATGCGCATGCTGGTGGTCGGGCCAATCGAGACCATTTCGTATTCGCCGTTTTCTTTTTGACGCACGATGGGGCCAGCGTGAAAAATGGCGCCGCCCTCTAAGTTGACGGGTAATTCGCGACCCAGCTCAATCAAGCGGCGGTGTGCCACGTCGCGGCACGTCACCAGCGTACCGGTGAGGTAGACCACGTCACCGATGTTCAACGACTCCAGGTCTTCGTCTTTGATGGGGGTGGTGAGAATTTTCTTCACAGCGTGAATCCTTTGTGCGAAATGATCTCGTAAGACATGTCGGCATTGATCTTGATCTTGCCGCGGCGGTGCGCCCAGCAACCGGTGGACACCGCCACGCCAATGGTCGAGGGGTGACGTGCAGAGGACTCGATGTTCACACCCATGACGCTGTTGTTGCCGGTCAAGCCCTGTGGCCCCAAACCCAACTCGTTCAGGCCATCGGTCAACAGCTCTTCCATCAAGGCAGCGTTGTCGTTGCTGTGGCGTGAGGTGACCGGACGCAAAATGGCTTTCTTCGACAAGCGGGCTGCGGTTTCTGCCGAAGTCGACACCCCCACCCCCACCAGCAACGGTGGGCAGGCATTGACCCCGCGTGAGGTGATGACGTCAAACACAAACTCGGCCACACCTTCGTAGCCTTGGCCGGGCATCAACACTTTGGCTGCGCCGGGCAAGGTGCAACCGCCACCCGCCATGTACACGTCGATGATGACGCTGTCGTCGCCGGGCACGATCTCCCAATCGAGCCATGGAATTTTGGAACCCGTGTTGGTCCCCGTGTTTTTCTCCACAAAGGTCTCTACCGCGTTGTGGCGCAAGGGGCCGTCTTTGGTCGCGCCTTGCGTAGCGCCCAACAAGATTTCTTCCAATTCCCCCAACAACGGAAAGTTGGAACCCGCGGTGAGGAAGTACTGAATCACGCCCGTGTCTTGGCAACTGGGGCGATCCAGTTTGTCGGCGGCGTCTTGGTTTTGGCGCATGGATTCATACACCTCTTTGGCCAAAAAGTTGACTTCTTTTTCGCGCAACTCGCCCAACTTTTCAGTCACGTCGGTGGGCAAACGTTTGCCAATGTACGACGTGAACTTCGCCATCACGTGGGTCAGGTCTGCAACTGCTGCTTCTTTGTTCACAGGGAACTCCTTTGGTAAATCGAGGAACGATCAATCGAGGGTGACCTTGCCGACTTTGACCAAGCCTGCAAATTTTTCGGTCTCTTCTTTGATTTGTTTGGCCATTTCTTCTGGCTTGTTGCCAATCGGTTCAGCACCGATGTCCAACATTTGTTTTTTGAAGTCCGGGGTTTTGATGATCTTCACGATCTCCGCATTCAATTTGGTCACCACCTCTTTGGGGGTGGCAGCGGGTGCCAACAACCCAAACCAAGTTCCAATGGCCACACCGGGCACACCGGCTTCTTGCAGCGTGGGCACGTTGGGCAACGCCGACGAACGCTTGGCCGTGGTCACCGCCAACGGCTTCAACTTGCCTTCTTTGATGAAGGGCAACACGGGGGTGACCGTGTCAAACGACATGTCCACTTGACCGCCCAACAAGTCGGTGGTCAAGGGGGCGCTGCCTTTGTAGGGCACATGCAAAATTTGCGCGCCCGAGGCCATTTGAAACTGCGTGCCAATCATGTGTTGCGCGGTGCCGTTGCCGTTGGAGCCATAGGCCAACTTGTCGGGCGTGGCCTTGCCTGCGGCCACCAGGTCTTTCACGCTGTTGTAGGGGGACTTGGCATTCACCACCAACACGTTGGGGACCAACGCCACGGTGGTGATGGGTGCAAAGTCTTTTTCAAAGTTGTAGGTCAGGCCCTTGTACACACTGGTCGCGATGGTGTGATGCACCGCCCCCATCAACAGGGTGTAGCCATCCGCGTTGGACTTGGCCACTTGCGCTGCCCCCAAGGTCGCCCCCGCACCGGGCTTGTTGTCGACGATGACGGTTTGGCCCAAATTGGCCGAAAGCTTGGTGGCCACCGCACGGGCCAACACGTCGGTGGTGCCACCGGGTGGAAAAGGCACAACGACCGTGATGGTCTTGGCGGGCCAGCTTTGTGCCGACGCGAATCCGGCAACGCCACACAAGGCGGCGATACACACTTGCTTTTTGAATTGACGCAACATCTTGTCTCCTACTGAAGTTTTGACCGAGCACGTGGCCTCGGCTTGGAGACAACTGTAGTTTTTGCAATGTTAAAAATTCAGCTGTATATTCAAAGCATCATTAACTTAAGGTTAAATATATGTCTAAGCTGATCAGCCCTGCAGACTTGGGATTTTTCATGGCCTTGGCCAATGCCGGCTCTTTGAGCGCAGCGGCCAGAGAGCAAGGGGTGTCCACCGCCGCCGTGAGCCGGCACTTGGGGTTGATGGAATCTCGCTTGGGCATTCCCTTGGTCAACCGCACCACGCGCCGCATGAGCCTCACCCCAGAGGGCGAGGTGTATTTGGAATACGCCCGAAAAATCACCGAAGACATTGAGGGGCTCGAAACCCAACTTCTGGGAGCCACCGCAGCCCCCCAAGGGCTGTTACGCGTCAACGCCACCTTGGGCTTTGGGCGCAGCCACATCGCCCCGCTGATTTCTCAATTCACACACAAGTACCCCAAGGTCGACATTCAGCTGCAGCTCTCTGTCAACCCGCCGCCCAGTGGCGATGACGCGTTTGACATTTGCTTTCGGTTTGGCAACCCACCTGATTCACGCTCGATTGCGCGCTTCATTGCCGGCAACAAACGTGTGGTGGTCGCCTCCCCCGCTTACTTGAAGCGCCATGGCGAACCCCAAACACCTGCAGACTTGAACAAGCACAACTGCATTGGCATTCGTCAAGGGGATGAAGCGTATGGGCTGTGGCGCTTCACCACCACCAAGGGCAAAGGCAAGTCCAAAGTGGAATCAACCCAAAGTGTGAAGATACGCGGCAACCTGACCACCAACGATGGTGGCGTGGCGCTGAACTGGGCGCTGGATGGGCATGGCGTGTTGTTACGCGCCCAGTGGGATGTGGAGAAATACCTGCAGTCCGGCAAGTTGGTGCAGCTGTTGACGCCCTACAACAGCCCCGATGCGGACATCTATGCCATTTATGCCGAACGACACCGCACCTCGGTGCGGGTCAAAGCATTGATTGACTTCGTGGCCGCCGCGTTCAGGCGACCCGAAGTCGGGGCGCCATCAAGCCGCGCCGTGTGATGCGGCCAATGCAGCGAAAGCCTTGACCACTTCGGGCGGCGCCTGCACCAGTTCAATCAACACGCCTTCGCCCCCAATGGGGAACTCGTCGTTGGCCTTGGGGTGCAAGAAGGTGATGTCAAAACCAGCAGCCCCCTTGCGGATGCCACCGGGGGCGAAGCGCACACCTTGCGAGGTGAGCCATTCCACCGCAACAGGCAAGTCGTCGATCCACAAGCCCACATGGTTCAACGGCGTGGCGTGCACCGCAGGCTTTTTCTCGATGTCCATGGGTTGCATCAAATCGACTTCGACTTTGAAAGGGCCGACGCCGATGGCACAAATGTCTTCATCTACGTTCTCGCGTTCGCTTTGAAACGTGCCAGTCACTTCAAGACCAAACATATCGACCCACAACTTTTTCAAGCGGCCCTTGTCAGGGCCACCGATGGCGATTTGTTGAATGCCGAGGACTTTGAATGGACGCGCCATTATTCAAACTCCACAATCATTTGGTCTACGGTCAGTGATTCACCTTTGGCTGCGACCACTTTTTTGACCACGCCGTCTTGCGCAGCGAACAGCACGTTTTCCATCTTCATGGCTTCGATCACCGCCACGCGCTCACCCGCTTGCACTTTTTGACCGGGGGCCACCGACACTTCGACCAACAAGCCAGGCATGGGAGAAATCACGTACTTGCTCAAGTCTGGTGGTGCCTTGAACGGCATGAGTTTGTGCAACTCGGCCATGCGGGGCGACATCACCAAGGCTTCGATGCGGGTGCCGTTGTGCTGCACTTGCAAGGCCAAGGGGTTCTTCAACGTGCCGCGCTCGACCTGTGCCGTGAAAGGCTTGCCGTTGCATGTGCCTTCGATGCGGATGTCGTTCAAACGTGAGTTGCTTTCGATCGCATAGGTTTTGCCAGCAATGGTGATTTGCGCCACGCCAGGCTTGCCTGCGAACTCGTCCACATGCACTTGCACATAGCGGTTATCGCCGTTTTGTCCCAACTCGACCACCGCGTAGTCTTGACCAATCTTGACGTCGTAGCCGGGCAACTGGCCGCTGAGGTTGGCCGCACGTTGGCGTGACTTGCGGCGCACAAACGCAGCCAACGCAGCGAGGAAGTCATGGTCGTCATGCGGCACGTCTTCGGCACGGAAACCGTGGGCGTAGTGCTCGGCGATGAAGCCCGTGTTGAATTGACCGGTGACGAACTTGGGGTGCGCCAACAACGCTGCTTGGAAGGGAATGTTGGAGCTGATGCCACGGATGACAAAACCATTCAAGGCTTCGCGCATCTTGGCAATGGCTTCGTTGCGGTCTTTGCCGTGCACGATGAGCTTGGCGATCATCGAGTCATAGAACATCGGAATCTCGCCACCGTCTTGCACACCCGTATCGACACGCACGCCGTGCAGGTCTTGGGTATTGCCTTGGAACATGGTTTGTTTCGGCGTTTGGAAACGCACCAAACGGCCAGTCGAAGGCAAGAAATTGCGGAACGGATCTTCGGCGTTGATACGGCACTCAATGGCCCAACCATCGCGCTTGACGTCGGCTTGTGCAAACGACAGTTTTTCGCCTGCGGCCACACGGATCATTTGCTCCACCAAGTCGAGGCCGGTGATGGCTTCGGTCACGGGATGCTCCACCTGCAAGCGGGTGTTCATCTCGAGGAAGTAAAAGTCTTGGTCTTTACCGACCACGAATTCGACCGTACCAGCCGATTGGTACTTCACCGCTTTGGCCAAAGCCACGGCTTGCTCGCCCATGGCTTTGCGGGTGGCTTCGCTGATGAAAGGCGATGGTGCTTCTTCGATCACTTTTTGGTGACGGCGTTGGATCGAGCACTCACGCTCGTTCAAATACACCACGTTGCCATGGCTGTCGCCCAACACCTGAATTTCAATGTGGCGTGGCTCGAGCACGTATTTCTCGATAAACACACGGTCATCGCCAAAGCTGTTGCGCGCTTCGTTGCGGCAAGAGGTGAAACCTTCCAGCGCTTCTTTGTCGTTGAACGCCACGCGCAAGCCTTTACCGCCACC
>JBPCSU010000043.1:0-5928 GCA_051006815.1 Limnohabitans sp. | reverse complement strand
CCACGAATTGACACCGGCCACGCGCCGAGCGATTGTTCTTTTGTCGTTCGCCACGTTCTCCAGCATGGCGCTGCAGCGCATTTGCGACCCCATGCTGCCCGAACTGTCGCGCGTGTTTGATGCGCCCATCAGCGCGGTGTCCCAAGTGATCTCTTGGTTCGCCATCACCTATGGGTTGATGCAGCTGTTTTATGGTCCTGTCGGCGATCGCTTTGGCAAATACCGCGTGGTGATGTTGGCCACCCTGGGTTGCAGCGTGGGCTGCGTGCTGTCGGCGCTGAGTACGCATCTTGATTTTTTGGTGTCAGCGCGCGTTGCCACCGCGTTGGCGGCGGCGGCCATCATCCCGTTGTCACTGGCATGGGTCGGTGACGTGGTGCCCTACCAGCACCGCCAAGAAACCTTAGCCCGCGTTGGCTTGGGCACCATGTTGGGCATCACCGCAGGACAACTGTTTGGTGGTTTGCTGACGGACACCCTGGGATGGCGCTGGGCTTTTGTGTTGATGGCCTGCGCATTTGCCGCAGTGAGTTTTTTGCTCTGGCAACAACTCAAAAATTTATCCGCCGCACCCCACGCCAACCACGCGCCTGCGGGGTTTTTCAAACAACTGAAGCAAGTGGCGCACGACCGTTGGGCACGCACACTGTTGAGCATCGCCTTCATGGAAGGCGCCATGATTTTTGGTTTGCTGGCAGTGACGGCCTCACACCTGCATCACGTGCACCACATCTCACTCACTTTGGCTGGGGGCACCACCGCCTTGTTTGGCTTGGGTGGCATGGCTTACATGGCAGCGGCCAAGTTTGTGATTCGCCGATTTGGTGAAGTCGGGTTGGCAAGGAATGGCGGCGTGTACTTTGGTTTGGCGTTCTTGGTTGTCGCGTTTTGCCCTTGGTGGCAATTGGCGCTGCCCGCTTGCTTCATCGCCGGTTTTGGCTTTGCCATGTTCCACAACACCATGCAAGCCAAGGCCACCCAAATGGTGCCCACTGCACGCGGCACGGGCGTCACCTTGTTTGCAGGCTTCCTATTTTTAGGCCAGTCCCTTGGCGTGCTGGCACTTGCCGCACTCATCAGCCGATTTGACTCTCGCTACGTGGTGGGCTACGTGGGCTTCAGCGTGGTGGCATTGGGATTCTTTTTTGCACATGCCATCACCCAGCGAAACGCCACACAAGCCGACCACGCTTAAGATTGCCGTATGACACAAGACATTGAACAAATCGCCCAGCAACTCGAACAACACCCTGACTACCGCGTGCTACGCCGCTTGGTCCCAGGACGGGTGTTCAACACCCCGGCCCCTGGCCAGAAGCTGAGCAAAGGCATCGTGCTCGACACCGAAACGACAGGCCTGGATGTCGCCAACGACCGCGTGATCGAGCTGGGCATGTTGGCATTTGAATTTGACCCAGTCACAGGCATGGTCTACCGCGTGACCGATGTGCTGGACGAACTGGAAGACCCCGGCTTCCCCATTCCCCCCGCCACGATTGCGGTGCATCACATCACCGATGAGATGGTCAAAGGCCAACGCATTGACGACGCACGCGTAGCAGCATTTTTAAAAGATGCCGCGGTGGTCATTGCCCACAATGCGGCCTTCGACCGTCCTTTCGTCGAAGCCCGTTGGCCTTTGTTTGAGCAACTCGACTGGGCCTGCAGCATCAAAGACATTGACTGGAAAGAAGAAGGATTTGGTTCTGCCAAGTTGGAATACCTGCTCAGCACCCAAGGCTACTTCTATGAAGCGCACCGAGCCGAGGCTGATTGCTGGGCCTTGTTGGAATTGCTCAACCAAGTGCTGCCACAAAGCCAACAAACAGCACTGTTGACCGTGTTGTTGACGTTGAACCAACCCCAGCAGAAGGTGTACGCGATCAACTCACCGTTTGAAACCAAAGACAAACTCAAGGCGCGCAACTACCGCTGGTCGGCAGATCTACGTTGCTGGAGCCGCGTGGTGGCAGGCGATGCCGAGAGACAACAGGAACTCGACTGGCTCAAACACCACGTGTACGCAGGGCGTAGTGCCCGAGTGGAAATAGAAACCACAGGTGGGAAAGCGCGTTACTCCAACCGCCAGGGCCACAAAGAAGTCGTCACACTTTGAACCGTGTGACACTCAATAAAAAGCCGGGCAAGCCCGGCTTTTTTTATCAGTAATTCACTGGCTGCCAAGGCACTTGGCAGGTGGGCACATTGGGGTAGTACTGCTGTGCTGTGGGGCAAAAATAAGCCACGCGACTCGGTGGCGCGTAGGCGGGCTGAACCACCACAGTCGGTGGCATCGCGTAGCTGGGTGTGCTGGCTGCGTAAATGGCGCTGCCAACAATTGCGGCGCCCAACACCGGCGCGACCCAGTTGTTGTTCCAACCGCCTCGATAGCCGTAACCGCCATGGCCACCGTGATGGCCACCCCACCCTGCCCCATAACCTACGCCATGTGCTTGCGCAGGGACTGCCAACACAGCAGACAACAAACAAGCCAGAAGAATGGAAAAGCGTTTCATGGTGAACTCACTTGGTAACAAGGTAGCTCTACAACGCACCAGCCCATGCGCTGGATGACACACTTTTTAACGTGTATTCACCACCAACCAAGGGGTTGGACAGGTTTGCACCACGGGAAAGTATTGACCCGAATCGCGACAGTAATACGCCTCGGCAGACGCCTGCACCTGTTGCCCGTTGACCCACGTGGTGGGCTGTGGGTTGCTCACGATCACTGCGGGCGGGCTGGTGATGATGACGGTAGACGGTTGCACAGGACGCGACAGATAGATGGACGTGCCAATCATCGCAGTGCCGACCAGCGCAGGCCCCCAGAAGTAGTCACCACGGTAGTACCCGCCGCGATAGCCGCCGTGCGGGCCATGCGCCAACGCCGCGCTGGCACTGACGGCCAGCAACAGACCTAACACCGATACGCGAAATTTAGAAGTCATTGACGGCTCTCTTTCTGCATGCAGCCATTGTGTTCTAACCATGTAAAGAATTCATGAAGTCTTCCACGGCCAAAGCCACTTGGGCCAAGTGCGCGTCTTGTCCGGCGACAGAGGACAGCATCAAGCCCACAGGCAGCGCACCGGGTTCTTGACAGGGCAAGCTCCACGAACAGCCATCCATGTAGTTGATGGCGGAAGGGTTACGCAGCAACAAACGGTTCACCTTGAAAAAGGCCTCATCGTCGTGACGCAAAGGCTCTATCAAAGGTGCCACCATGGGGACGGTAGGACACAACAAGGCATCGAAACCGTGCAGCGTGTCGTGTGCGGCAGCGATCCAAGCGTTGCGGCGGTTGTGCAATTCCAAATAGTCTTGCGCACTGACATCTTTGCCCAGCATCATGCGTGCCACCACACGGGGGTCGATGCGGTCAGCCCCACGTGCAAGACGTGCATGGTGAGCGGCATAGCCTTCGATGGGGGAAAAGCCGCCTGGCAGGCTCAGTGAAGCAATGTCACCAAAGGCTGTGAAAGGGATTTCTACCACCTGTGCACCCGCCTCTGCCAAGCGATGCAACGTGCGCTCAAAAGCGTGAGCGACGACGGCGTCGACATCGTCCATCATCAAGGTTTGCGGCACAGCAAAACGCAAGCCTTTGATTGGAAGCGCCTCCGTCGGGAGCGCTTGCTGCGACAGCACAGCGTCCACCGTCAAACATGCACGAACCGAGCGGGTGATGCTGCCCACCGTGTCCAAGGTGCGCGACAACTCCATCACGCCTGTGCGTGGGATACGCGCCTGCGTGCTCTTGTAACCGACCAACCCACACAATGCCGCCGGAATACGGATAGACCCACCGGTGTCCGTACCAATCCCCACCTGAGCCAGCCCCAAAGCCACCGACACCGCTGCCCCAGAAGACGACCCACCGGGCACCCGCGCATTTGCTGGATCGGCCGGATTCGCAGGCGTGCCGTGGTGAGGATTGATGCCCACGCCCGAGAACGCAAACTCACTCATATTGGTTTTACCCAGCAGCACAGCACCGGCCTTGCGCAAGCGTTGGACCAACGGGGCATCGTGATGTGCAGGCGCTTCATCCGCACACACCACGCCACCGGCCAAGGTGGTTTCCCCCGCCACATCCACGTTGTCTTTGAGCGTGATGCACACGCCATGCAAGCGCCCCAACTCACGCCCGGCTTTATGCGCTGCATCACACTGCTCGGCCGAGGCAAGTGCGGCATCGGCATACAGCTGGGTGAACACATGCTGAGTCGCCGGTGAGGTCACGCCCTGGAGTGCATGGGCCACGCGCTGTTTTGCGGGAGTGAGGGTGTCAAAACTCGTTGGGGTCATGAGGTTAATTTTGCCGCAACATGCCGCTCTGCGCAGCCATGCTAGCCTTGCGGTTCATGGAACCACACAGCATCACCACAACACCCGAACTCACGTTGTATTACGACGGCTCCTGCCCGCTGTGTTTGGCTGAGGTGGCGTTTTTGCAGAGCCGCAATGCGCAAGGACTGCTGGCGTTTGTGGACGTGACACACCGCGAATTTCAAGCCGACGCGCATCAAATGTCGTGTGAAGCCGCGATGGCCCAAATCCATGGCCGCACCCCCGATGGTCAAGTACTGGTCGGCGTGCCTGTCTTTGCCAAAGCTTACCAACTCGCCAAACTACCTGTGCTGGCTTGGATTTTGTCGCGCCGCTGGCTCATGCCCATCCTTCAGCCCGCCTACGTGTGGTTTGCTAAACACCGCCAAACGATCTCTCGGCACATTGGGCCGGGGGTTTTTAAGCTTTCTAAGCGTTTTTTCCGCTGATTTTTGGCATTTTTCAGCCGCAACGGTCGCAGACTGTTCATAAATTTGCGAAAATAACCGTTTTTCCCCAGAGAACTAAAACAATGTCACGCCCAGAAAAAACAGAAATCTCCACCGATGGTCTGCGCTACAAGTCGAAAAAGGGCGGTTCTCCTTTTGAAGGTCTAGGCCGCACTGGTGACACCATGAGCTGCATCAAATGCGGTGTTCATAAACCCCGCAACAACGGTTCATTCAAACGCATCTTGGGTTCGTCCATGTTCGTGTGCTTTGACTGCAGCCCCCCAAAGAAAGATGCCGATGCACCAGCACCTGCAGCGGCCAAAGAGAAAGCCAAAGCGTAAATCTTGACATTCACAAAAAAGCGGCTCATCGAGCCGCTTTTTTATTTCCAATCTGCCACTCGCGTGGCAGAGTCAGAAACTCATTCCACGCGAATGACCGTGCTGGGCTTGAAGCCCAAATCCGCCACTTTGCCTTTTTTGGCTCGCGCTACTTTGGCGTTGTTCAAGCTGCGAATTTCCAAGATTTCTTCGCGCGCTTTGCCACCACGGCCCACGCCCTCGATGCGCACACTGCGTGTGTACGCAGCTGCACCCGCCAAGGCGTCCTTGGCTTCAAGGTCAATCAACATCAAGCCACGACCGCCTTTTTCCATGGCTTTGAGCTCTGACAAATCAAAGGTCAAGAAGCGACCACCGGTTGAGGCACAGGCGACCTGTGTGGCAGCCACCCAAGGCTGTGCACCCGAACCGCCACTGACAGGGGATGGACGGCACACGGTTTCGCCCTCACCTACCGTGATGAAGGCTTTGCCACCTTTGTTGCGCGAAATCATGTGCTCGATGTTGGCCATGAAACCATAGCCGCCCGAGCTGCTGAGCAGATAGGTAGCGCCAGCAGGGCCTGCCACGTAGTGCAGCAGTTGTGTGCCTGATTCCAAATCCACCAGCGTGGTCACAGGTTGGCCGTCTCCTCGTGCGCCAGGCAAGGCAGACACAGGCACGGAGTAAATACGACCGTTCGAACACAATGCGATGAAGGTGTCAACGGTGCGGCACTCGAAAGTGCCGTACAAACCATCGCCCGCCTTGAAAGCAAAAGCACTGGCTTCGTGACCATGGCCGGTACGTGCACGCACCCAGCC
>JBPCSU010000042.1:0-6615 GCA_051006815.1 Limnohabitans sp. | reverse complement strand
GATGAGGGTTGAGCGGGGGATTGTTTGTGGTCATCCGTGAAGGTCATCGAGACCAACAGCAGCACCAAAATACCGGCCCCATTGAGCAGCATGTTGGCCTGTAGCGCGTAGCGGGTGTAGCCCAAGGCCAACAAAACAGCAGCAATGGCCGACCACAAGTACATGCATTTGAAAAGAACCTTGGCCCAGCGTGGTGGCGCGTATTCGCTGAGGAAGCGGGTTTCAAACCAGAATGAAAAAGCCGTGGTGAAAATGATGAGACAGTTGTACCAGTAGTCGAGCGTGAGTGCAGGAACCCAGTGGCCTAGCAAGTACCGATGAAAACCAAAGAAGGCCGCCGCGTAGACGAAGTAAATGAGGTTTCTAAAAACAAAGGCCGCATACAAAAATTCGCGGTAATTGATCCAGCTGATCAGCACCACAAACAAGAAGACAAGAATCAAGGCCAACGTGAGGAAATACAGCGCCAGCAAGCGGTGTTCGTCTTCTTGCATGTCCTCTGCAGAGAAAGCCTCGACATGCATCAGTGTGGTGCTGGTGGCCTTCATACGCAGCCAGACGTCGCGTGGCTCTGTGCTGGCTGGAATGACAAATGCATGCGAGAGAGATTTGTATTCTTCTGCGCCGTAGCTGACATGGTCGCCGGTTTTTCGCACCACACCGCTGGTGTCTAGCGGGTCGTAGAGGGTGATGTCGTCCAAGTAAATAGGACGAATGCGCAGCACCAGTTTGTCATTTGCATCGGCGCGCGCAGAGGGCGTGAGGGTGAGTTTGATCCAAATGGCTGAGTCGGTGTAGCCCCGGCTCAGCACGCCCTCATAAGGCGTGAAGGATTGGGTTTGTGCCTGCGCCCAGTTGGCTTGGCCTGACGCGTCTTCCCAATAAGCGCGCTGGCTGATGTGGTCGTGCGCCGCTGCCACGGCAGGCACGCTGTGGCCCGCCCAGAGCAGGGCAAGCACAAAGCAGCGAACAAAAATCGAGAGAAGTTGGCGCATGAAAAGACTAAAAAACTGGCACTAGGCTAGCACTGCAAGCGCACGGTTTATTTCCGTACATTACAGAAAAATGCCCGCAGTTATTGACGGGGTGCCATCGGTGACGACTGCCCCAGTCTGCCAATTTTTGGCCGCTTCATTTTGCTGGCCTTGTGTAGGTCATATTGAAGTTGCATGCCTGCCCACAATTCAGGGCTGGTGCCAAATGCGCTGGCGAGGCGGTAGGCCATGTCGGCGGAAATGCCGGAGTTGCCAGAAATTACACGCGACAAGGTGACGCGATTGACATTCAACTTGAGCGCGGCTTCGGTGACGGTGATGTTGCCAAGGTATTCACGCAGGACTTTGCCTGGGTGCGGTGGGTTGTGCATTTTCTTCATATAAACCTCAGTGGTAATCCATGTAGTTAACCAGCACGGCATCTGTATCTTCAAACTTGAACACCATGCGCCAATTGCCACTCACGGTGACTGCCCAGTGGTTTTTTAAATCACCTCTGAGAGGGTGCAGTGCCCATGAAGGGGCAGACATATCCTCTGGGCTTATGGCTTGATCAAGCGCCGCCAATTGAAGACGAAGTTTGCTGGCGTGGCTTGCTTGGATGCCAGATTTGTTGCCCGTCTCGAAAAAACGTTGCAAACCTTTGTGTCTAAAACTTTTGATCATTCCTGATTGTCACGATGTGTAGCGTACCACGCTACATGTAAAAGTTTGAATTGACGACATACCCGCATAAAAAAAGCCCGCATCAGCGGGCCTTTTTGAGGGAGGGCGATCAATTACTTTTGCAAGTGATAGCTGGTCACACGCTCGACTTCGTTCTTCGAACCCAAGATGACGCTCACGCGTTCGTGCAGTTGGGTGGGTTGCAGTTCCATGATGAGTTGCTTGCCGTTGGTCGAGGCGCCGCCGGCTTGTTCGACCAGCCAGCTCATGGGGTTGGCTTCGTACATGAGGCGCAGCTTGCCGGCTTTGCCGGGCTCGCGCTTGTCCCAGGGGTACATGAAGACGCCGCCACGGGTGAGGATGCGGTGCACATCGGCCACCATGGACGCGATCCAGCGCATGTTGAAGTTTTTGCCGCGTGGGCCTTCTTCGCCTTGCAGGCATTCGTCGATGTAGCGCTTGACGGGTTCGTCCCAGTGGCGCATGTTGCTCATGTTGATGGCGAATTCTTTGGTGTCCGCAGGAATCTTGACGTTCTCTTGGGTCAACACAAACGAGCCTTGCTCGCGGTCCAAGGTGAACATGGCCACGCCGTCACCCACGGTGAGCACCAAGGTGGTTTGCGGGCCGTAGATGCAATAGCCTGCGGCCACTTGCTCGGTGCCGGGCTGTAAAAAGTCTTCCTCGCTGACGCCTTTGCTGGGGTCGACTTTTTTGAGCACGCTGAAGATGGTGCCAATGCTGACGTTGACTTCGATGTTGCTGGAACCGTCCAAGGGGTCAAACATCAACAGGTATTCGCCTTGGGGATAGCGGTTGGGCACGACGTGGATGCTGTCCATTTCTTCGGACGCCATGGCTGCCAAGTGGCCGCCCCATTCGTTGGCTTCGATCAACACATCGTTGGCGATGATGTCGAGTTTCTTTTGCACTTCGCCTTGCACGTTTTCGCTGCCGGCAGAGCCCATCACATCGCCCAGCTCGCTGCCCAAGGCACCTTTGTTGACCGCATGGCTGATGCTTTTGCAAGCGCGTGCCACCACTTCGAGCAGCAAGCGCAGCTCAGAGGGGATGCGGCCTTTGGCGCGCTGTTGTTCGACCAGATAGCGGGTAAGAGAGACTGACATGACGCGTCCTTAGTTGGAGAGCGCGCGCGAGACCACCTCGCGCACATCGTTGCTTAAATCGGGTTTGGCGGCGACGCGCTTGATGGCTTCGTGTGCCGCGGTGCGGTAGGGCTCGGCCAGCTTGGACCAACGGTCCAAGGCACGTGCCAAGCGGGCTGCCACTTGGGGGTTGATGGCGTCGAGTTCCAACACGCGTTCGCTCCAGAACACGTAGCCTGCCGCATCGCTGCGGTGGAACGCGCCAGGGTTGGCACTGCAAAAGCTGAAGATCAGGCTGCGTGCGCGGTTGGGGTTTTTGATGTGGAAGTCGGGGTGCAACATGAGGTTGCGCACCAACGACAACACGTGGCCACCGCGGTCGGTGCTGCCGGCTTGCAGCGCAAACCATTTGTCCATCACCAAGGCTTCGCGGTGGAACTGGTTGTAAAAACGTTGCAGGGCTTCGGTGGCCAAGTCGTGGCCGTTGCTGACAGACTGTGCTTGCACCAAGGCGCTCAAGGCGTTGAAGCGGTCAGTCATGTTGTGTGCGTCGTTGAAGCACTGCAAGGTGCGCGCAGGCCACACGGTGTCGTGGGTGGTGCGTGCGTCCAAACACAACATGGTGAGGGCCATGCCGCTCAAGGCGCGGCGGCCGCTCGACACGGGGTCGGGGCTGAAGGCGCCGTTGTCTTTGTGGGCTTCAAAGGCCCAAACCCAGTCGTCGTGCAGCTCGCGTGCCAGTTGGTTGCGCATGGCTTCACGCACCGCGTGAATGCGCTGGGGGTCGACCACATCCAACTGCTCGGCGATGTAGGTTTCTGCAGGCAAGGTGAGCACGAGTTCTTTGAATGCAGCATCGAGCGCAGGGTTGCGCAGCACGGTGCGTAGGGCTTGCACCAAGGCAGCGTCCATCACGTGCGTGGGTTCGTCGCTGGCCGCTACGGCAGCCAAGGCGGCGTTGAGGCACAGGCGTTGCGCGGCTTCCCATTGGTTGAAGGGGTCGGTGTCGTGCGCCAACAGGGTGAGCAGTTGTGTGGACGAAAAGTCTTTCTCCAACACCACGGGGGCGCTGAAGCCACGCAAGAGCGAAGGTACGGGCACTTCATCGGCATGCAACGACAGTTCGTTGAACACAAACGATTGCGAGGCTTCGGTGAGCACCAACAACTGGGTGGGCAACACCTCGCGGCCGTCGGCACCCAGCAAGCCCATTTGCACGGGGATGACAAACGGTTCTTTGTGTTCTTGGCCGGGGCTGGGGGGGCAGCTTTGGCTCAACTGCAGTGTGTAAGTGCGTGTGGTGGCGTCGTAGCTGCCTGCGGCTTGCACACGGGGCGTGCCCGCTTGAGCGTACCAGCGCTTGAACTGCACCAAGTGCGTAGCCAAGGCCGAGCCGGGGTTGGCGTCGGCGATGGCTTGCGCGAAGTCGTCACAGGTGACGGCTTGGCCATCATGGCGCTCGAAGTAGAGCGACATGCCTTTGGCAAAGCCTTCACGGCTCGAAATATTGGAAGCTGGCGTTGCCGCCAGGGTCTGCATCATGCGCACGACCTCGGAGCCTTTTTCGTAAATCGTGACGGTGTAGAAGTTGTTGATTTCTACATAGCTGTCAGGGCGTACGGGGTGGGCCATGGGGCCTGCGTCTTCGGGGAACTGCGCGGTTCGCAACAAGCGCACGTCTTCGATGCGTTTGACGGCTTTGGCGGATGCCGCAGCGGCGGGGTTGTCTTTCAGGGCTTCAGCGGCTAAGTCTTGGCTGAACTCTTGGTCGCGGAAAACGGTGAGGCCTTCTTTGAGCGAGAGCTGGAACCAGTCGCGGCAGGTCACGCGGTTGCCGGTCCAGTTGTGGAAGTATTCGTGGCCGACCACGCTTTCGACGTTGGCGTAGTCCATGTCGGTAGCGGTGGCAGAGTTGGCCAACACAAACTTGGTGTTGAAGATGTTGAGGCCTTTGTTCTCCATGGCGCCCATGTTGAAGTCGCTGGTGGCGACGATCATGAAGCGTTCCAAGTCGAGGCTCAAACCAAAGCGTTGCTCGTCCCACTTGATGCTGGCCATGAGCGAATTCATGGCGTGTTCGGTTTTGTCCAAATCACCCGAGCGCACAAATACTTGCAGCAAGTGTTCTTTGCCCGACGGCGCTTTGACGCGCTGTTCGCGGCAGACGAATTGACCCGCCACCAAGGCAAACAAGTAGCAAGGTTTTTTGTGTGGATCGACCCACTTGGCAAAGTGACGGCCTTCTTCCAGCACACCTTCTTCCACCAAGTTGCCGTTGCTCAGCAACACGGGGAAGGCTTGTTTGTCGGCACGCAGCGTGACGCTGTAGTGCGACATGACGTCGGGGCGGTCTAAGAAATACGTGATGCGGCGAAAGCCCTCAGCCTCGCACTGGGTGAAGAACGAGTCGTTGCTGACGTACAAGCCCATGAGCTTGGTGTTCTTGTTGGGCAAGCAGGTGGTGAAGATTTCCAGGTCAAAGGCTTCATGGCCTTCGGGCAAGTTTTCGAGCACCAGTTGGCTGCCGTCCATCTTGAACGAGGTGCCTTGGCCGTTGACCAAGACGCGTGCCAAGTTGAGCTCGTCGCCGTCCAAACGCAGGGGCTGTGCCGCCACGTCGGGGTTGCGGCGCACGCGCATTTTGTTGAGCACGCGGGTCTTGGCGGGGTCGAGGTCAAACGTCAGGTCGACGGTGTCGATCCAATACGCGGGCGCTGTGTAGTCGGCGCGTTGAATCAATGGGGCTGTGCCTTCACGGTACATGGTGTTCCTTAGATGCCTTGTTTGAGTGACGCTTCGATGAATGCATCGAGATCGCCATCCAACACTTTTTGCGTGGCCGAAATTTCGACGTTGGTACGCAAGTCTTTGATGCGGCTGTTGTCCAGCACGTAGCTGCGAATTTGATGGCCCCAGCCCACATCGGTCTTGGTGTCTTCGAGCTTTTGTTGTTCTTCCATGCGCTTGCGCATTTCAAAGTCGTACAAGCGCGAGCGCAGGCGCTTCCACGCCACATCGCGGTTGCTGTGTTGGCTGCGGCCGTCTTGGCACTGCACCACGATGCCCGTGGGGATGTGGGTCAAACGCACGGCCGAGTCGGTTTTGTTGATGTGCTGACCACCCGCGCCCGAGGCACGGTAGGTGTCGGTGCGCACGTCGGCGGGGTTGATGTCGATCTCGATCGAGTCGTCGATTTCGGGGTACACAAACACCGAGGCGAATGAGGTGTGGCGACCGCCCGAGCTGTCAAACGGCGACTTGCGCACCAAGCGGTGCACGCCGGTTTCGGTGCGCAGCAGGCCAAAGGCGTATTCGCCTTCGATCTTGATGGTGGCACCTTTGATGCCCGCCACGTCACCCGGGGATTCGTCTTCGACCGTGGTTTTGAAACCTTTGCGTTCGGCGTACTTGAGGTACTGGCGCAGCAGCATGCTGGCCCAGTCGCAGGCTTCGGTGCCGCCGGCGCCGGCTTGAATGTCCAAGAAGCAATTCAGCGGGTCGGCTTCGTTGCTGAACATGCGGCGGAATTCGAGCTCTTCAATGGTTTTGACCAAGCCTTGGGTGTCGGTTTCGATGGTGATCAGGCCATCTTCATCGCCTTCGGCTTTGCTCATCTCGAACAGCTCGGTGTTGTCGGCCAGTTCTTGCGTGAGGCGACCCAGCGTGACGACCACGCCGTCGAGGGTTTTCTTTTCACGACCCAGTTCTTGGGCTTTTTTGGGGTCGTTCCAGATCGTGGGGTCTTCTAGCGATGCGTTGACCGTGCGCAGGCGTTCGGCTTTGGCATCGTAGTCAAAGATACCTCCGGAGGTCGACCGTGCGCACGCTCAGGTCGGCGAGGGTAGATC
>JBPCSU010000041.1:0-8817 GCA_051006815.1 Limnohabitans sp. | reverse complement strand
GACGGTTTCTTCTTTGTCGTCGTCGCGTTGGATCAAGGGCTCGCCGGTCACGTCGTCTTTGCCTTCCACTTTGGGTGGGTTGAACTTGACGTGGTACGTGCGACCGCTGGCCACGTGAGCGCGGCGACCGCTCATGCGCTCAATGATGGCGTCAAAGGGCACATCGATTTCAAGCACGTAGTCGAGCTTCACGCCGGCTGCTTTCATCGCGTCGGCTTGGGGAATGGTGCGGGGGAAACCGTCGAACAAGAAACCGTTGGCGCAATCGGGCTGCGCGATGCGTTCTTTGACCAAGTTGATGATCAAGTCATCGCTGACCAAGCCACCGGCATCCATCACTTTTTTGGCTTCAATGCCCAGTGGGGTACCCGCTTTGACCGCAGCACGCAGCATGTCGCCGGTGGAGATTTGCGGGATGCCGTACTTTTGGCAAATGAAGGTGGCCTGTGTGCCCTTACCGGCACCGGGGGCGCCCAACAAAATCAGTCTCATGCTTGGTCCTAAAGAATCAAATCGATTGGTTTTACTTGCGAAAGGATAGCACGCGCTTCCCTTCGAAAGCCTTACGCTGCCGCGTCAAACAGGGCTCTGACGCGGGCCAAATCCTCAGGTGTGTCCACGCCGGGGCCAGGGGAGTGGGCGGTGACGTGGACCGCAATGCGGTGGCCGTGCCACATGGCACGCAACTGTTCGAGCGACTCGGTGACCTCGATCGGCGCCTGGGCCAGTTTGGGGAACTCGCGCAAAAAACCCACGCGGTAGCCATACAGGCCTACATGGCGCAGCGGCGCCGGGTTGGGTAACTCGGTCACGCCTTGGGCAAAACCGTCACGCCACCAAGCGATGGGCGCACGGCTGAAGTACAGCGCGGTGTTGCGGGCGTCGAGCACCACTTTCACCACATTGGGGTTGGCAAAGTCGGCCACTTGGTCGATGGCATGGGCCAACGTGCTCATGCTGCAGTCGCTGCGTGCTTGCAGCAGTTGCGCTGCCGCATCGATGGAGGCGGGGTCAATCAGGGGTTCGTCACCTTGCACGTTGACCACCACGTCGGTGTCGTGCAGTTGCAGCAGGTCACAGGCTTCTGCCAGGCGGTCGCTGCCGGAAGGGTGGTCGGTGCGGGTGAGCACCACATCAATCTGATGGGCTTGGCAAGCCGCCACGATGCGGGCATCGTCAGCAGCTACCACCACGCGAGAAGCGCCAGACTGCTGCGCACGTTGTGCCACGCGTACCACCATGGGCAGGCCACCAATGTCGGCCAAGGGTTTGTCGGGCAAGCGCGATGAGGCCATGCGCGCAGGAATCAGCACACAAAAGGACATCAGACTTCCAGTTCAGCGTCGGTCAAGGGGCGTGCTTCGTTTTCAAGCAGCACCGGAATGCCGTCGCGAATGGGGTAGGCGAGGCGCGCGCTGCGCGAGACCAGTTCTTGGTGTTCGCGGTTGAATTCGAGTGGGCCTTTGGTCACGGGGCAGACCAAGAGTTCAAGCAGTTTGGTGTCCATGGGGTGATGATAACTTTGCACGTTGTGCGGCCGTGAGGTGTTGGTCCACAGCGGCCAGCAAGTCGACAGGCAGCGTGGTTTCAAGGGGAACTGCCCAAGCCTGTGGGTCAATCGCCCACAACTTGACGGCGTCTTTTTCTGTACAAAACACATCGCCTTCTGGGCTGGCAAGGGTGCCATCCACTTGCAGGTCTTGTAAGTCCGCGTGGTCGGGCAGGGCTTGGGTGTGCGCGAGCGTCAACCCCTTGGCACGCAGGATGGCAAAAAACACCTCAGGTTTGGCGATGCCGGCCAAGGCTTGCACGGGGGTGTGGCCCCAGCTTTGCAATTGGCGTTGGGTGCCATCTGCTTGCAGGGCATGGTCTGCCAAGGCGCGTGTGACTTGGAAGAACCCAGGGCGTGCGACGCCTGAGGTCTGCACCAGCAGCGTCGGTACGTTTGGGGTCACGGGACGGCGAGGCCAAGGCTCGCGCAACGGGCCGGCAGGTAGCAGCAGACCGTTGCCAACGCCCCGTTCGTCAAACACACAGAGCTCAAGGTCGCGGGCCAGTGCCCAGTGCTGTAGACCGTCGTCGCAGACCAGCACTTGCACGTCGGGGTGTTGCTGCAGCAACGCACGTCCGGCAGCGGCGCGGTTTGCGCCCACAACTACAGGCACGTGGCAGGTGCGGGCCATCAGCAGGGGTTCATCCCCCACATCTTCGGCGCGGCTGTGGGGTGTGACGGCTTGAATATCTGGACTGTTGTGCGAGGGGTGTCGGCCGTAGCCACGCGACAGCACGCCCACACGCCAGCCTTGCGCGGTCAGGTGTTGTACCAAGGCCATGGTCACCGGGGTTTTGCCAACGCCGCCCACCATCACATTGCCCACCACGATGACGGGGACTGGCAGTGTGTGAGGCTTATAAACCCCAAGTTGGTAAAGCATGCGACGCAGAACCACCAAGGCCCCAAATAGCCGGCTCACGGGGCGTAATGCCTGCGCCATAAAGAGGCCCCAACCGCCTTGGCCGTTCCAAGCGTGCGTCAAGGCTTGGCGCACGCCCGTCATGGGGTTCATCATGGGCTCAGTCGGCCTTGCCGTTGGGCGATTGGGCTGCAAATGTCAGCTGGTTCAAGCCATTGCGGCGTGCGGCTTCCATCACCATCATCACCGACTGGTGGCTGGCCTGGGCGTCCGCACTGATGATGACCATGGGGTTGTCCATGCGCTGCGTCACTTGGGCCAGGGCTTGGCTTAGGCCTTGTACGTCGCGTGTGTTGACGGGGGTTTTGTTGACCACGAACACACCTTCGCTGCTGATGGCCACGATCACTTCGTTGGGGCGGTCTTGCTGCGCAGCGGTGTCGGCCACAGGCAAGTTGAGCTGCATTTCGGTGAACTTGCTGTACGTGGTCGAGAGCATCAAAAAGATCACCACCACCAACAAAATGTCGATGAACGGAATCAGGTTGATCTCGGGTTCGGGGCTCTTGTCGCGGTGGAACTTCATGGGCGTTGGCTGCTTGTGACGGCTGCGTGTTACTTCAAGCGGGCGCGCATGGCCAGCAGGTGACGCACAAAGCGCTCGGCATCTAGCTCAAAGCCCAGCACGTAGGCGTCTACACGGGCGCGCAGGTAGCGCCACACCATGAGCGCAGGGATGGCCACGATCAAACCAAACGCGGTGTTGTAGAGGGCCACCGAAATGCCGTGTGCCAGTTGCACAGGGTTGCTGGTGCCGGGGGCCTGAGAGCCAAAGATGTCGATCATGCCAATCACGGTGCCCAGCAAACCGAGCAAAGGCGCGGCAGAGGCGATGGTGGCCAGCGCCGCCAAGTGTTTCTCAAGCTCATGCGCGGCTTTGCGCCCCACGGACTCCATGCTGGAGCGCAAATCTTCGGCGCTGATCAGCGGCTCGGCTTGCAGGGCTTGCCAACCGCTGGCCAAGATGCGGCCCAAGACGGAGTGGTCGTGCAGCTGGGTGATCACCTCTTGCGAGGGCAGGTTGTCGTGGGAGGCTTGCAGTGCTTGTTCCAACAATCCTTCGGGGGCGACCAGGTGCGGGCGCAGACTCATCAAGCGTTCAATGATCAGCGCCAAGGCCACGACAGAGCATGCCAAAAGAGGCCAAATCGGCCAGCCAGCCGCTTGTATGATGGAGAACAAAGCAAACACTCCCGAGAATTGGTTGTGCTTGAATTATAGCCGACACGAACATCTTCAAGCCCATCCACATGAACTGTGGATAACTTTGGGGATAAGCTTGACTCGATCGATGCCAAAGCCGCATGAATGGGCTATTTCAACAAAATGATCGAAAAATGAGCGGTAAAAATACCAATTAAATCAAACACTTACTCCGAGTGTTCGTGATTTCTCCCAGTTTCAAGCCTATAACGAAAAGTTCTTTACATTTGTGGATGAGTTGTCTATGTCAGCCCCCGAAACCCTAGGTTTGACGCCGCGAATTTGGGCTGTTGGCGCCCTGTGCCGCGCCGTGGCTGATGCTTTGGAGGCACGTTTTAACCCTGTTGCTGTGCGAGGGGAGATTTCGGGCTTCACGCGTGCAGCCAGCGGGCACTGTTACTTCACGCTCAAGGATGCAAGCGGTCAGTTGCGCTGCGCCATGTTCACGCGCGCAGCCCAAATGCTCGACTTTCAGCCTGTGGATGGTGAATTGGTCGAAATCAAGGGCCGTTTGGGGGTGTACGAACCCCGTGGTGAGTTACAACTGGTGGTGGAGCACATGCGCCGGGCCGGGCAGGGCGCGTGGTTCGAGCAGTTTTTGCAGCTCAAAGCCAAGCTCGAAGCCGAAGGTTTGTTTGATGCCGAGCGCAAACGCCCCCTCAAAACCATGCCCCGCGGCATTGGTGTGGTCACCTCGCTGGGGGCAGCGGCTTTGCACGACGTGGCCACTGCTTTGCAGCGCCGCGTGCCGCATATTCCGGTGGTGATTGCCCCTTCTTTGGTGCAGGGAGCCGACGCTGCGGTCAGCTTGACGCAGGCATTGCAGCAGCTCAGTCAGCAGCCCCAGATCGACGTGATCTTGCTGGTGCGGGGTGGCGGCTCGATGGAAGATCTGTGGGCCTTCAACGACGAAGCCTTGGCGCGGGCCATTGTGGCCAGCCCCATCCCGGTGATCAGTGGGGTGGGCCATGAAACCGACTTCACCATCGCCGATTTTTGTGCCGATCTGCGCGCGCCTACGCCTACGGCCGCGGCCGAGATGTGCGCTGTGCCGCAAGCTGAGCTGCTTGCTAACCTGCAACTGTGGGGCGGCGCCATGCAAACCTTGGCGCATCGTCACCTTGATACCCAAGAGCAGCGCTTGGACCGCGCCCAAGCCCGCTTAGGCCGCCCGTCCGAAGCGCTGAGCAGCGAAAAAATGCAGTTGTTGCGCCTTCAGCAACGCCTGAGTCAAACGGTGCAAACGCGCAGCCAGCGCTGCCACAACGAGCTGGCCATGCTCGCCAGTGGCTTGGCGCGTGGGGTGCAACAAACGCCCGCTGCTGCGCGCGAACGGCTGCAGCGAGCCGCCTTGCGCCTAGAGCTGCTCGACCCCAAGCTGGTGTTGCAGCGCGGTTTTGCGTGGCTCAGCGACGACCAAGGTCAAGCGGTCAGCTCGGTGGCGCAAACCACCGAGGGCCAATCGCTGCAAGCAACCCTTGCTGATGGCGTGGTTGATTTACGCGTCGCTGCAGCAACTCGGATTTAGTTTTTACAATTCATCATTTTTCAACTAGAGGACACCATGGAACACACGCTCCCCGCACTGCCTTACGCCATCGACGCATTGGCCCCTCACTACTCCAAAGAAACCTTGGAGTTCCATCACGGCAAGCACCACAACGCTTACGTGGTGAACCTGAACAACCTGCAAAAAGGCACGGAGTTCGAAGGCATGGCGCTGGAAGAAATCGTCAAAAAGACCAGTGGCGGTATCTACAACAACGCAGCCCAAATTTGGAACCACACCTTCTTCTGGAACTGCATGAAGCCACAAGGTGGCGGCGAACCCACTGGCGCTTTGGCTGCGGCCATCAACGCCAAATTCGGCAGCTACGCGGCGTTCAAAGAAGCCTTCGTCAAGAGCGCTGTGGGCAACTTCGGTTCAGGCTGGACATGGTTGGTTAAAAAGGCCGATGGCTCTGTGGACATCGTCAACATGGGCGCCGCTGGCACACCGTTGACCACAGGCGACAAAGCCTTGCTGACTGTGGACGTGTGGGAACACGCCTACTACATCGACTACCGCAACATGCGTCCTAAGTTTGTCGAGACTTTCCTCGACCACTTGGTGAACTGGTCTTTTGCGGAAGCCAACTTCGCTTAATTTTTAACGCGGGTGCATCGCGACTAGGTTGCGGCGCATTGAGTGCCAACAGGGCCAATCTGAGATTAATCTGGTTGGCCTTTTGCTTTGTTGTACTGATCAAGGGCGTTGAGCATGAACGCGGCAACACACATCCACAAGCTCACCAACATCATGCGCCCCGAGTTGTGACTTAAGAAGCCTTGTGTGAGTGCAAAGTCCATGAACATCATGGGAATCACCATGCCAGCCATGGCATATGACCGTACTTCCAGATTGGGGTGCGTCAAGTGAGGTTTGAAGAAGTACAGCATAGGAACGAGGTACATCGCCAAATACAGACTCAACCCCACGAGTCCTCGCTTGAGTGCAACGTCTAAGAATTCGTTGTGTACGTGGTCAAATCCTGATGCGAATTTGTCCAATCGGCCATCTTCAATGGCTTCTGTCCGTAAAGTGGCCCACCCCCGATCGCTAACCCCGAGCCAAGGTGTTTTTGCAATTTGCTGTGCGCTCACACGCCACATGGCAAAACGTATACCGACGGAACCATTTTGATTTCCAGTCTTTATGTAGTCTTGGAAATCTGTAACTGCACCGGACACTCTAGTTTGGACGATGCCACCTGGTTGTAGAACAGGAATAGCAAGGACAGAGAGAAGTGTGAGTATCGTTAACCACCGTTTTTTGGCAGAGTAGTGGTGAGTGCTTTTTACGAGGATCCAAATAAATATCAGCGCAATGGCGACCCATCCACCACGCGTTTGACTCCATACAGATGCGGTCAAACCCGAGGCAAAACCTAGCCAGAGTAAAGCATTTGTCTTCTCATCTTCCAAAGACAGCATCGCACGAAGCATGCACAGAATGCCTAGCAACAACGCAAGATTGCCAAATTGAATCGCATGCGAAAAACCTTCGGCGCGTATTCCTAAAATTAGGGCTTGATAACCTGCAATGACAGCGGCTCCCATCGCACCAAAAGCTAATCCTCGCCAAAACCAATCAGCAGACGGTTTTGTTTTACGCAATGCCCATAGGCTGGGTAGAAATAATACAAACGGTAGATAAGGATCAAGTTTGTACCACTCGAAGCTCTCATTTAAGCCCAGTCCCATATTGCCAAAAGCGTATGCCAATAAGGGATACGTGAACTTTTTAGTGTCAGCAGATAGGAAATTTTCTTTATTGCTTAGCCAGTACATCAAAGCAGAAAAGACAATCCAATAAAAACCAACGGAATGGCCTCGTGGCATTGTGAGCGCGGTAGCGCCGACTAAGAAAATGCCGATTGAAAAAATCGAAAACCAATTTAAGTTTTTGACATGCATACGAATATCTGAGACGTCAGCGATGTCAAGGCTTAAACGCCACGCCACTCAAGCGGCTTCCTGCTTGAAGCCCTTTTTTTGCAAACCAGCCTTGGTGCATCTCCAGCACAAAGCGCACGGGCTTGGCTGAGCAGTGGGAATCGGTGGTTTGCGGTTTCATGTCGGCCAAGTTCACGATGGTGCCGTCGTCGGCCACAAAGGCTGCGGTCAGGGGTAGCAGGGTGTTTTTCATCCAAAAACACTGCGTGGCAGGTTGTTCAAACACAAACAGCATGCCCTCGTGCTGCGGCATGTCGGTGCGATACATCAGGCCGATGCTGCGTTGCTCAGGGGTTTGAGCCACTTGGGTGTCAATCTGGAACATGCCCGCTTGCAGTTTGATGCGGGGCAGATTGGTCTGCGGGGTATCTTGGGCCGAGGCTGAAAAAGCCAATGCCGAAAAAAGAAAGGTGAGCAAAGCGCGTTTCATGCATGCGACTGTATCGCACGTCGCTGGCTAGAATTCAGGTGAAATTACTCCGTACAGGGAACGTCGCTTATGTCTTACCAGCACATCCAAGTGCCAACTGCCGGTCAAAAAATCACGGCCAATGCCGACCAATCGCTGAACGTTCCTGATCACCCCATCATTCCCTTCATCGAGGGCGATGGCGTGGGCCAAGACGTGACGCCTGTGATGCGCAAAGTGGTGGATGCGGCGGTGGCCAAGGCTTACGCAGGTAAGCGTCAGATTCATTGGATGGAGCTGTTTGCAGGCGAAAAAGCGACCCGTATTTACGGCGCAGATGTGTGGTTGCCCGAAGAGACCGCGCAAGTCATGCGCGAGTACAAGGTGTCCATCAAAGGTCCGCTCAATACGCCTGTGGGAGGCGGTATTCGGTCGCTCAACGTGGCGCTGCGCCAAGCACTTGATTTGTTTGTGTGCTTGCGCCCGGTCCAGTATTTCAAAGGCGTTCCTTCGCCTTTGAAAGAGCCCGAAAAAACCAATATGGTGATCTTCCGTGAGAACTCGGAAGACATATACGCCGGCATTGAGTACGCGGCTCAAAGCGCCGAAGCCAAAAAGTTGATTCAGTTCTTAAAAACCGAAATGGGTGCAAGCACCATTCGCTTCCCCGATACCTCGGCCATTGGTGTCAAACCGGTGTCGATCGAGGGGACCGAACGTTTCATCCGCAAAGCCATGCAGTACGCGATTGACCACGACAAGCCCAGCGTCACCATCGTGCACAAGGGCAACATCATGAAGTTCACCGAAGGCGGCTTTCGTGATTGGGCGTTGGCGCTGGCGCAAAAAGAATTTGGCGCTAAGTTGATTGACGAAGGGCCTTGGTGTCGCATCACCAGCCCTAAAACTGGCAAGTCGATCATCATCAAGGACGTCATTGCCGATGCCTTCTTGCAGCAAATTTTGATGCGTCCGGCCGAGTATTCGGTGGTGGCCACCCTCAATTTGAACGGTGACTACATCTCCGACGCGGTGGCTGCTCAAGTGGGCGGTATCGGCATCGCCCCCGGCGCCAACCTGTCAGACACCGTGGCATGTTTTGAGGCCACGCATGGCACAGCGCCTAAGTACGCGGGGAAAAACTATGTCAACCCCGGCTCGATGATTTTGTCTGCCGAGATGATGCTGCGCCACATGGGCTGGATCGAAGCGGCCGACGTGATCATCCAAGCCATG
>JBPCSU010000040.1:0-6444 GCA_051006815.1 Limnohabitans sp. | reverse complement strand
TGCTCCCGGAACAGAGTGGTTTGACACGACTGTTGAGGAAGTAATAAAAATCATAGAGTTTGTGTCTACTCCCTAATGATCCAGCAGAACAGCACATGATCCAAGGCCTCGTACAACTCTTTATATTTCAAGCACTGGGTGAACTGCTGTCCAAGTTCGCCCTGCCCTTTATTCCAGGGCCTGTGTTGGGCTTGGTGTTGTTGTTGGTGTTTCTCAGCGTGCGCGGGCATGTGCCGGAACACATCGACACGGTGGGCAGCAGCATCTTGCAGCACTTGGGGCTACTGTTCATTCCTGCATCGGTGGGCGTGGTGCTTTACTTGCCACTGCTGCAGGCCAACGCCTGGGCCATCAGTGCCGCGTTGGTCGTCAGTGTGGTGGCCACGGTGGCGGTGACGGCCGGTTTACTCAAAGTCCTGGCAAAGCAGGAGCAGGCAGATGAGTAGCGCATTTCAAAACCAACTGCCACCGATCTCTGAAATTTGGGTGTACCTCTCAGGCAGCCCGCTGCTGGCTTTGGTGCTGACACTCAGCGCGTATTGGCTAGGTCTGACGCTGTACGAACGCAGCCAGCGCAACCCACTGGCCAATCCCGTGTTGATTGCTGTGGTGATGGTCACAATTTGCATCCGTGTGCTTGACATGCCCTACGCCAAGTATTTCGAAGGCGCGCAGTTTGTGCACTTCTTGTTGGGCACGGCCACGGTGTCGCTGGCGATTCCGATCTACAAAGGTTTAGCTTCGCTGAAAGGACGCATGGGCGTGCTGTTGCTGTCGTTGGTGGCCGGTGGGGTGACATCGATCATCACCGCCATAGGCGTCGCACGTGGGTTGGGCGTGGATGAATCGTTGGTGCGCGGCCTGGTCGCCAAGTCAGTCACCGCACCGATTGCGATGGGCATTGCCGAACGTGCGCAAGCCTCGCCCACCTTGACCGCCATCTTTGCGGTGAGCACCGGCATTTTGGGGGCCATCTTGGGACGCTACGTGCTGGATGCACTGCGCGTCACGGCTTGGTGGCAACGTGGCTTTGCCTTGGGCGTAGCAGCACACGGCATTGGCACCTCACGCGCGTTCAGCGTGCACCCTGAAGCAGGTGCGTACGCCAGCTTGGGCATGGGACTGCACGGCATTGTGGGCGCCGTGTTGATTCCGTATGCGGTGGCTTGGTGGTTTTAAACCGCCACTGAATGCGCTGATAAATTGACTTGAAGTTTCTCGCGTATCGCCAAAAAAATGGATGCCAAGTTATCCATACTCGGATTTCCCGATGGCGACAACATGCGGTGCAAACTTTTGCTAGGTTTATGCGTGAGCATGGCGAGCTGCTCAAATCCAATCGTTGCATTGACCAGGTCACGCAAAATGAGTCGCGCCGTTTCTGGCTCACCATTCAAAAACAAAGTAGCAGCTTCATCAAGCAAGGTGTGCGCAAACAACGCATCCGCCTGCACGCGTTGAATCACCGTTTCTTTGAAATTTCTCGTCAATGCCATGTTCATCTCTTTTGCTTTTTCCGAGCTTTGTACTCAACCAACAAAGCCTTGGCCTTATCGATATCGCGCTGCTGTCCGCGTTTGGTTCCGCCACCAAACAAAATAATGAGCAGATCAGCTTCTTTGGCGAGATAAATCCGGTAGCCCGGCCCCCAGTCGATGATGTATTCGCCCATGCCATCAAACCCCTTGATTGAAGCTGCATTGCCCAGCTCCATGCGTAGCTTGGCAACCGTTACCTTCGCCGCAGCTTGCGCAGGCAAGCTGTCAAACCATTTTTTGTAAGGGATTGACCCATCCTCTCGCAGGTATTCTTCGACTTTGATGCGCATGAGAATGGTAACACATAGGTTACTTTTAATGAATTCTCAATTTTGCGCCGCTCCTTAAGCCCGTAGGTACATCCACACTTCCGTTTATTTAACAAGCGCCACCGACTTCACCTGCGCCCACGCCTGCATGCCCACGTGCAAGCCCAGCGCATGCACCCCACGTGCGGTCACACGCGCCAGCAACACGGTGTCGCCACAACGCAAACGCAGCAAGGCTTGTGACGGATGGGCATCCGGCGTGATGGCATCCACCACACACGGCAGATGGTTTTGAATGCTGGTGTGCGTGGCCTCTGCCAGAGTGACGCTCACATCGCGGGCCAACACGCGCAGGCGCACGGTTTGGCCCACCTGCAAGCCACTGTTGCGCACCCACAGCGCGCCCCCCGCAAAGCCCACTTGCGCCAAGTGCCACTGGGTGTCAATGTTGAGCACGATGCCTGTGAGCAACGCGCCAGCATCCTCGCCCACGACCACGGGCAAGTTGACTTGCGTGAGCACCTCGGCCACCGGGCCGTTGGCTTGAATACGTCCTGCATGCATCACCACCAAGGTATCGGCCAAGCGCGCCACTTCGTCCACCGCGTGGGTGACGTAGAGCATGGGAATGTTGAGGTCGTCGCGCAATTTTTCTAACCACGGCAACACGTCTTGACGACGTGCATGGTCGAGCGCAGCCAAGGGCTCGTCGAGCAACAACAAGCGTGGTTGCGTGACCAAGGCGCGGGCAATGGCCACGCGCTGACGTTCACCCCCCGACAGCTCGTGGCTGCGGCGCTTGAGCAAGTGACCGATACCCAGTAACTCGATGGTTTGCTGCTGCACAGCGCTGCTCATCGCGTTGCGATTGCTTTTTTCAGCACGCAGGTGGCCATAGGCCAAATTGCCCGCCACGTCTAAGTGATCAAACAACGATGCCTCTTGAAACACATACCCTAAGGCGCGTTGGTGCGTGGGCAGACGCACATTGTGTGCGTCGTCTTGCCACACCTCATGGCCCAGTTGCACCACGCCACGCGCCGAAGGTTCTAGCCCAGCAACACACCGCAACAAGGTGGTTTTACCGCAGCCTGAGGGGCCATAGATCACGGTGATGCCATGCGCGGGCAATTGCACATCAACCGACACATCAAAGTCGGCACGCGCAAGATCGAGCTGCAAATGGATCGTCATGCGGCCGCCTTTTGCTGACGGTTGAACCAAGACAGCCCTAACAACACCACAAACGAGAACACCAACATCACCCCCGCCAAGCCGTGTGCTTGTGCATACGCCATGGCTTCCACGTGGCCATAAATTTGGGTGGACACGACACGCGTTTTGTCAGGGATGTTGCCGCCAATCATCAGCACCACGCCAAACTCACCCACGGTGTGCGCAAAGCTCAGCATGGCGGCCATGACGAAACCGGGCTTGGCCAGCGGCACGGCCACAGTGAAAAACGCATCCCATGGGCTGGCCCGCAAAGTGGCTGCGACCTCCATGGGGCGCGAGCCCATGGCTTCAAATGCATTCACCAAAGGCTGCACCGCGAACGGCAAAGAGTAAACGAGGGAGCCCAGCACCAAACCCCAAAAGCTAAATGCCAGCGTGCCCCACCCTGCCCACTGTGTGAAATGGCCAATGGGTCCGTTGGGGCCCAATGCCACCAGCAAATAAAAGCCCAACACGGTGGGTGGCAACACTAACGGCAGTGCCACCAGTGCGGCCACAGGCGCACGCCAAGCCGAACGGGTATGCGCCAGCCACCACGCCACCGGCGTGGCCAACAACAGCAACAACACCGTGGTGACGCTGGCCAGTTGTAGCGTCAGCGAGATGGCTTGAAAATCTTCAGTCGACAAATGCATGGCCACACTTTACAGGGCGTAGCCATAACTTTGGATGATGGCTTTGGCGGTCTCGCCTTGCACGTATTTCAGCAGCGCGGTGGCGGCAGCGTTGCCTTTGCCCGCATGGAGCAACACCGCGTCTTGCTTGAGTGGGGTGTGCAGGTGGGTGGGGACCACCCAAGCCGAACCTTGCGTGATGCGACCATCGCGGGAAATTTGCGACAAGGCGACAAAGCCGAGTTGGGCGTTTTCGGTGCTCACAAATTGGTAGGTCTGACCGATGCTTTCCCCCTGCACCAACTTCGATTGGACGTTCGCTTGCACACCCATGCGTTGCATCACTTCCATCGCGGCGACACCGTAAGGCGCGAGCTTGGGGTCGGCAATGGCTAATTTGTCAAAACGGTTGCTTCGCAGCACCTCACCTTTGTCATCCACCATGTTGGGTTGTTTGCTCCATAAGGCCAAACGACCTGTGGCGTAGGTGAAGCGCGTTCCCGCCACGGCGAGGGCTTCTTGTTCTAAACGTGTGGGAGTTTCGTCATCGGCGGCCAACAACACAGCAAACGGCGCACCGTTTTTAATTTGCGCGTAGAACTTGCCTGTGGCGCCAAACGCGAGCTGCACTTTGTGCCCGGTGTCTTTCTCAAACGCTTGCGCGATTTTTTGCATGGGCGCGGTGAAGTTGGCAGCCACCGCCACGGTCACCTCGCCCGCTTGTGCCGCCACAGCGAACAACGCGCCAGCGATTGCCAGCCACGCACGCAATTTCATACCAAGCCCATGCAACGCATCAAAGTCGTATGGAGCAGTTAGGGCTGCGCCGCGCCGGCTTCGTACCAACGCTTGATCAGCGCACGCTCCGCCTCAGTAATGCCAGTGGCGTTGTTCATTGGCATTTGCTTGGTCACCACCGCTTGTTGGTAGATACCCAAGGCATGCTGCTTCACGCCCTCAGCCGTATCAAAGCGCACGTTCTTCATTTGCACTTGTGCGCCGTGGCAGCTGTGGCAACGCTGCGCAAACACCGCATTCACTTCAGCAAAGGTCACGGGGGCGTTGCTGACAGCAGGCGTTGCAGAAGGCGTTGGACGCATCCACACAATCACGCTCAGCAACATCACCACGCCTGCAATGGCAAATGGCAGCGGGTTTTTGGCACGGCCCAAGTGGTAGCCGTGGCGTTGCACAAAGAACTGACGAATCAAGGCACCCGCCAACATCATCATCACCAAGATGACCCAGTGGTTTTCATGCGTGTACAAGAAGCTGTAGTGGTTGCTCAGCATCGCAAAGATGACGGGCAGCGTGAAGTAGGTGTTGTGCACGCTGCGTTGCTTGCCGCGCTTGCCGTGCGTGGCCAACTCTTTGGGGTCCATCGCCACGCCCGATGTCATGGCAGCCACCACTTTGCGTTGGCCTGGGATGATCCAGAAGAACACGTTGGCACTCATGGCGGTGGCGATCATCGCGCACACCAACAAGAAGGCGGCGCGGCCGGCAAACAAGTGGCACGACAACCACGAGGCAAAGGCCACCACCACGATCATGGTGAGCGCGACGGTGCGTTCACCGTTTTCACGGAAGCCAAACACGCGGCACACGGCGTCGTAAATCAACCAAAAAGCCACCAAGAAACCCAGAGCCGCGGTGATGGCCGCTGCGGGCGACCAGTCCATCAGCGACTTGTCGATCAAGAAAGTACCGGCGTTCCACAGGTAGAGCACGGTAAACAAACCAAAGCCGGTGAGCCAGGTGGAGTAGCTTTCCCAATAGAACCAGTGCAACTTGGTGTGGATCTTCTTGGGTGCCACCATGTATTTTTGGGGGTTGTAGAAACCACCACCGTGCACCGCCCACATGGCACCGTCCACGCCTTTTTCCAGCAGGTCGGGTGAATTGGGTTTGATGAGGTTGTTGTCTAAGAAGACAAAGTAGAACGAGGAGCCAATCCACGCAATGGCGGTGATGACGTGCACCCAGCGCAGCAGCAGGTTGGCCCAGTCTAAAAAGTATGCGTCCATGTCGAGACCTCAGTCACTTGATTCAGAGTTGCCATTCACCACTGCGGGCACTGTGAATGACACGAGGGTCGCGAACAAGGCCTGGGTTTGACAAGGCCTGCTCCGCTGCGACAGGTGACACGAAGTGTATACAATTTTTGTCACCAAGAACAGCCGACAGATCTCGGAGAAACCCTAGCAAGCCCACACCAAGGCGGGGCTTGCCCAAGCAGGTTGGCGTATCAAGCCGCTTGCAAAGTGCCGGCGACTTGCACCGCCCGTGATGATTCGGCCACCACATGGCCCACCATGTCAGCCGTGATGGCGGACAAAGTCCAGCCCAAGTGGCCATGGCCGGTGTTGTAGAACACGTTGGCCGCTTTGCCACGGCCCACGCGCGGCATCATGTTGGGCATCATGGGGCGCAAGCCAGCCCAGGGCACCACTGAGCGGGTGTTGATGCGTGGGAAGCATTGCTCCACCCATGCAATCAGCGGGCGAATGCGGTCGGCACGGATGTCGCGGTCCACGCCGTTGAACTCGGCGGTGCCAGCCACACGGAAACGGTCTAGCCCTAAGCGACTGGTGACGAGCTTGGTTTCGTCGTCCAACAAACTCACCGTGGGCGCCCCCATTTGGCTGTCGGCATCGGTCAAGTTGACGGTGATGGAATAGCCCTTGACGGGGTAGATGTTGACGCGGTCGCCCAGCTGCGCAGCAAAGTCGCGGCTGGCCACACCGGCGCACACCACCACGCCATCGAAGGTGTGCACGCAAGGCG
>JBPCSU010000039.1:0-9066 GCA_051006815.1 Limnohabitans sp. | reverse complement strand
GCCGACTTTTATGTGCTCTTTGCGCGCACCCACGAAGCGCCAGGGGCCAAAGGCATCAGCGCATTCATCGTCGACGCAACAACGCCCGGACTTGAAATTGCCGAACGCATTGAGGTGATTGCACCGCACCCGCTGGCACGCTTGCGTTTCAACCAAGCACGCATTCCCGCCAGCCAGTTGCTGGGCGAACGGGGCAGTGGCTTCAAGGTAGCCATGGCCACCTTGGATGTGTTTCGCACATCGGTGGCCGCCGCTGCGTTGGGGTTTGCTCGCCGCGCATTGGACGAATCGATTCACTGGGTCAAACAGCGCCACATGTTTGGCCACGCCTTGGCGGATTTCCAAATCACCCAAACCAAATTGGCAGACATGGCCACGCTGCTCGACGCGGCTTGCTTGCTGACCTATCGCGCCGCCTGGTTGCGTGACCAAGGGCATCGCATCACGCAAGAAGCGGCCATGGCCAAGATGACCGCCACGGAAAATGCACAACGCATCATCGACATGGCGGTGCAACTGCATGGCGGCCTGGGGGTGAAAAAGGGCGCCATGGTCGAGTCGCTGTACCGCGAAATCCGCGCCCTGCGCATTTACGAAGGGGCCACCGAAGTGCAACAACTCATCATTGGCCGCGAATTACTGAAACGCTGAACGAGGTCTTCATGTCGCTCCAAACGCTGCTCCCTTCCTCTCACGCCGACACATTTGCGCGCGACCACCTGCCCCCCGCGCATGAGTGGCCCGTGTTTGTGTTTGACCGCCCTGAAGTTCAATACCCCGAGCGGTTGAACGTCACGCACGAATTGGTCGACTTGCAAGTGGCCCAAGGCCATGGCGATCGCCCCGCGCTGCATGGTCGCAACGCCCAGGGTGCGTTCAGCTGGTGTTACCAAGAACTGCAACAACGCGTCGATGCGATTGCACACGTGTTGACCCACGACATGGGCTTGGTGTCTGGCAACCGTTTGCTGCTGCGGGGTGGCAACTCACCCATGATGGCAGCGTGTTTTCTGGCGGGCATCAAGGCAGGTTTGGTGGTGGTGCCCACCATGCCTTTGTTGCGTGAGGCCGAATTGCGCCCCGTGATTGAAAAAGCACAGGTCAATGCCGCGTTGTGCGTCCATCACCTGATCGACGAACTGGCGGCTTGCATGCCCGCGGACCAGCTGATGTGCTTTGGTGACGACAGCCCCCAAGGCCTAGAAGCACACATGGCCCGGCACACGGCCCCGTTCAAAGCCCACCCCACCTCGCGCGATGACATTTGTCTGATCGCCTTCACCAGTGGCACCACCGGCAAACCCAAAGGCACCTTGCACTTTCACCGCGATGTGCTGGCCATGTGCGATTTGTTTCCACGCCACCTGCTGCACATGACGGCCAACGACGTGGTGTGTGGCACCCCTCCGATTGCGTTTACCTTTGGGCTGGGCGGGTTGCTGGCCTTCCCACTTCGCTATGGCGCGTCGACGGTGTTGATTGAAAAACACACGCCCGAGACGCTGCTCGAAACCATCGCCACCTACCGGGTCACGCAGTGTTACACCGCCCCCACCTTTTACCGACAAATGGCCGCCTTGGCCCACAAGTTTGACTTGCGCAGCTTGCGTCACCCGGTGTCGGCAGGCGAAGCCTTGCCCGATGCCACACGCCAGCTGTGGAAACAAGCCACCGGCATCGACATCACCGATGGCATTGGCGGCACCGAGGTGATCCACATCTACATCGCCAGTGCGGGCGACGACATACGTGCGGGCAGCATTGGCAAAGTTGTGCCCGGCTACACCGCGCAAATTGTGGATGAGCAAATGCAACCCGTTCCCCCTGGCACACCTGGGCGCCTGGCTGTGCGCGGCCCCACAGGCTGCAAGTACTTGGCCGACCCCCGACAGACCGACTACGTCAAAGAGGGCTGGAACTTGCCCGGCGACACCTTCGTCATGGATGCCGATGGGTACTTCAGCTATTTGGCACGCAACGACGACATGATCATCTCAGCGGGCTACAACATCGCAGGTCCCGAAGTCGAAGGCGCTTTGCTGTTGCACCCCGCCGTGTCCGAGTGCGGCGTGATTGGTGTCGACGATGCAGAGCGCGGCCAAATCGTGAGCGCCTATGTGGTGCTCAAGCCCGACTACACCGGGGATGCAGACATGGTGGAAACCTTGCAACAATTTGTGAAGCAACAGATTGCGCCATTCAAATACCCCCGAAAAATTCAATTTCTACCCTCGATGCCACGCACCGAAACAGGCAAGCTGCAGCGGTTTCGTTTGCGCCAAATGGCCCATCATTCATAAATCAAAAAGGAATCGCCATGTGGAAAGTTCTACAACCCGAAGGCTGGATTGCACCCAAAGGCTATGCCAATGGCATTGAGGCACGGGGACGCCAAATTTATGTGGCCGGCATGATTGGTTGGAACGGCCAAGCGCAATTTGAATCAGACGATTTTGTAGACCAATGCCAACAAGCCCTGCAAAACATCGTCGACACCCTGCACTGCGCACAAGCCGGCCCGCAGCACATCGTGCGCATGACCTGGTACGTGAAAGACAAAAAAGAATACTTGGCACGCGGCCGCGAATTGGGCAAGGTGTACCAACAAGTCATCGGCCGGCATTACCCCGTGATGGCGCTGGTACAAGTGGCCGATTTGCTCGAAGACCGTGCCCACGTCGAAATCGAAGCCACGGCCGTCGTGCCGGACTGAGGCGCACACGCATGCGTCACCTGGTCACGTGGTCTCTCTGGGTCTCCTGCCTATGGGCGTTGACATGGGGCAGTGCGTTGGCATCCCCCCCCGCGCCAGCAGATACGCGCCAACTGCGCTGTGAAGTCACGTATGCGGGGCACACCCAGCACATCGTGGTGGCGCCCACACAAGACCCTTACCCACACGCATCGGTCCGCATTCGCAACCGTTTTCGCTTCAAAGCCGTGCAGGTGCAAGGTGCGGATGTCACGCCACGCATTGGCATCTACGTTTACCTGGAAACGCCCCAACAGCCCTTGCTGATTCAACACGTGTTGCTCGAGCCGCCTTACCCAGCGTCGCCCCAACATCCGCGCGTGGACTTGTTGGGTGAACAACGCTTGTACGCAGGCCCTCTGGAGCGAGAACTGATCTACCGCTGCTTTCTTGAACAGGCCGCCCCATGAAACGGCTTTGCACAAGACTCGCCTTAGCGTGCATGACGTGCATGGCGTTCACAACCCTGGCGCAAACCAGCAGCGCGCCACCGCGCAACCCCGTGCGACTGATTTTTGCAGGCGACACCACGCTGGACAGCAGCCCCGGGGAATGGATTCGGCAAGGACATGACCCGCTGCAAAGTTTCAGTCAACTCTTTGCGCAAGCCGATGTGCGGTTGCTGAACTTGGAATGCGTGGTGGCCACCACCGGCGAAGCCTTGCCTAAAAACTACACCTTTCGGGCCCACCCCCGGGTGCTGCACACCTTGAAACGCCATGTCGATGGCGTCACCCTGGCCAACAACCATTCGGGCGATTACGGACGGCAAGCCTTTGCTGAAATGCTGGGGCTGCTGTCTGCCCACCACCTCGCGCAAGCGGGGGGAGGCATGAACCTGGGTGAGGCACACACACCGTGGATCGTCGAGCGCAACGGTTTGCGTATTGCCATCTTGAGCTACAGCGAATTCATGCCGCGCAGCTACGAAGCCGACAGCGATGCGCCTGGCATTGCCTGGAGCGAAGACGCCCAAGTGATCGACGACATCCGCAACGCCCGCCGCGTGCACCGTGCCGACATCGTGCTGCCCGTGATGCACTGGGGCTGGGAGAACGAACCCACCGCCAACCCGCGCCAACGGCAATTCGCCAAAAAGATGATCGATGCAGGGGCCGATGCCATCCTCGGCGGCCACCCCCATGTGACGCAGGACATTGAGATCTACAAAGGTAAACCTATTATTTACAGCGTCGGCAACTTCATCATGAAAGAAACCGACAACCCGCAGCAGCGCCAAGGCTGGGTGCTGCGCTTGGACATCAGCGCCGCAGGCGTGCAGGGGTTTGACACCCACGTGGCGCGCCTCAACAGCCAAGGCATTCCCACCTACGACCCCCACACGCCAAGCCCGTGTTGGCGTCAATCGGAGGCGAGTCACGGCGTCTGCAAGGCCGGCCAGACGCCCTAACCCCCCTTTTCTACTCGGAAGACTCAAGTTTCCACCGGTGAGGACGATGTACGTAACTCATCAAAAGGAAGAGATCGTCATCCATGTCAGGGGAAAACAACAATCGGCACCGGCTCACCGCCCCTGCAATGGCATTGCTCGGCTGTTTGGTTTCGTCTGCCTGGGCACAAACGCCTGCCAGCGACATGGACAACTGGGTTCAGTTCCCACCGCGCCCGCGTCAAGCACCGGCTGCGGCTCCTGCCCCGACACCGGTAGCCGCACCAACAACTGCACCGGCCCCTGCCGCAGCAGCCCCTGCCCCTGCCCCTGCCCCAACAGCTCAACCCTCTGCCGTGCCCGTGGTGTCGACCACCAACGAACGCGACAACTGGATCCGGTTCCCCATTCGCACGGCAGCACCGGTGGCCGTTGAACCTGCTGTGACCCAGCGGGCAGAAATTCCGACCCCACCGTTACCGCGCGAAGCAGCCCCTGCTATGGCAGCGGGCAGCAGCACAGAAACGCCTGCCAGCCCATATGCATCCCCCCGCCTGATCGGGTTCAGGGTGCACGGCAACTCACGCATCAACGATGCCACCGTGCAGGCCGAGTTACGCCCCCTGGTGGGCACATCACTGACACAAGAGAGCCTGCAAAAAGCCACAGAGAAAATCACGGCGCTGTATCAAAAACACGGCATGTTGGCCATTGCTGAAATGCCGGCACAAGACCTAACCTCGGGCTGGGCTCAAATCAAAATCGTCGAAGCCAAATTTGCTGGCACGGTGATGGAAGACCCACAGGGTCAATTGGCCAACACCACCTTGCCCATCAAGATGGTTGAACGCGTGCAGGCTAAAGGCGATGTGGTGTCTCTGAAATCACTCGACCAAGCGGCGGCGTTGATGAGCGAGATTCCGGGGGTGGAAGCCAAGATCAGTTTGCGCCCAGGCGACAAACCTGGTGAAACCCAAGCCGTGGCCACCATCTTGCCTGGCAAGCCCGTGGAAGGCACCATGGCAGTGGACAACGCCGGTGCGCGCGCCACGGGCGAGACCCGTGAAAGCGCCAAAGTCACCCTCAACAACCCATTGAAGATGGGGGATGCGGCCAGCGCGCAATTGCTGCACAGCGAAGGCTTGGACGACCAAAAATACAGCTACAGCGTGCCGGTGGGCGATGCAGGTTGGCGTGCGGGCGTGAATGCCTCCACCATGCAATACAAGGTGGTGAGCCCCGAATTTGCCAGCCTGGATGCCAAAGGCCCATCCAGCACACGCGGCGTGGACTTGACCATTCCATTGCTGCGCGAAAATTTAGACAACGTGTCGTTGCAACTGGCTTATGACCAGAAAAAGTTCAAGAACGAAGCGATCAACACCGTTCAATCCAACTACAGCGGCAATGCCCTGACGGCGTATTTAGAAGCCAACCACAACAACGGCAATGGCGGCGAAACATCAGCCTCCGTGCAAGTGGTGAAGGGCACGATTGACTTGTCCAACTCGACCGCCGCGCATCAATTGAACGATGCATCGACCACCCAAACCGAAGGCGCCTACAACAAAATCCGCGTGGCACTGACACACAAAGAAGACCTAGACACCCACAACACCGTGGTGGTCAGCGGGCAATCGCAATGGGCGAACAAAAACTTAGATGGCTCTGAACGCTTCTACTTGGGTGGCATGCAAGGCGTGCGCGCCTACCCGACCAATGAAGCCGGGGGTAGCTTGGGGCAAATGCTGTCACTCGAATGGCAAAAGCATTTCAGCCTGAACCAAAACCGCTGGACGGCGGCGGGCTTTTATGACACCGGCCGTGTCACCGTGAACAAAAACAACGACTTCACAGGCGCTGCCTCACCCAACCAATACAGCCTCAGTGGTGCGGGGGTTTGGCTGGGCACCACGGTGCGCCACTCCTATGGCGTCTCCACCTTACGCTTGATTGCAGCACACCGCTTGGGCAACAACCCCGGCGCCTCGGCCAATGGCAACGACCAAGACGGCTCGCGCGTGTTGAACCGTTACCGCTTCAGCTTGAATCATGCGTTCTGACATGCGACAAGTTGCCCAACTTCTTTTCGTAATGGTCTGGATGCCTAGCCTGCTGTTGCAGGCTTCGGCACAAACCAGTGCCCCCATCGCCACCACGCAGCTGCCCACCGGAGGCCGCGTGGTCGGGGGGCAAGCCACGCTGCAATCGAGTGGCAGCATGTTGAATGTGAACCAAACCAGCCAACGGGGGGTGGTGGAATGGAACACCTTCAACGTGGGCTCGCAAGCCAACGTCAACTTCAACCAACCCTCGGCCAGTGCCGTCACCTTGAACCGTGTGATGGACATGAATGCCAGCCAAATTTTGGGCCGCATCAACGCCACGGGACAGGTGTTCATCAGCAACCCCAATGGCGTGATTTTTGGAACCACTGCCCAAGTGGATGTGGGTGGCTTGGTGGCTACCACCCAAGGCATGAGCAACGCGGACTTCATGAGTGGCAAAAACACGTTTGAAGGCAACGGGCAAGCCGGCAGCGTGATCAACCAAGGCACCTTGCAAGCAGCACTGGGGGGCTACATTGCCCTGCTCGCACCACAGGTGCGCAACGAAGGCGTGATCGTGGCACGCGAAGGCACGGTGGTGCTGACCGCGGGTGACAAAACCACCTTGGAGTTCAGTGGATCTAAGTTGCTCTCGGTGATCATTGATCGTCCAGTCATCGATGCGTTGGTAGAGAACAAACAACTCATCCGCGCCGAAGGCGGCTTTGTGGTGATGTCGGCACGCAGCGCCAACGCGTTGATGAATTCGGTGATCAAACAAAGTGGCACGATTGAAGCGCCAAGCTTGGTGCAACGCAATGGCCGCATCTTGCTGGAAGGCGGTGAAAAAGGGGTGGTCAGTGTGGGCGGCGTGCTCAACGTCAGTGGCACACAAACCGGTACCACGGGAGGACGCGTGGTGGTCACCGGCGACAAAGTTGCGATCACCGAGAACGCGCGGATCGATGCCACCGGACAAACCGGAGGCGGCCAAATCAACATTGGCGGTGGCTGGCAAGGTCAAGACCCCAGCATTCGCCAAGCCAATGCCACGCGCGTTGAAGCCGGTGCACGGCTGGATGCGTCGGCCATTCAAAGTGGCAACGGTGGTGAGGTGGTGGTTTGGTCCAACACCCAACAAGCGGGTGGCATGACCCAAGTGGCAGGCGATCTGAAAGCGCGAGGGGGCGCCACCCAAGGTGACGGTGGCCGCATTGAAACCTCTGGCCATTGGCTCTCGACGCAAGGCGCCACAGGTGATGCCAGTGCGCCCAACGGCAAAGCGGGCGAATGGTTGTTTGACCCCTACAACGTGACCATCACGGCGTCGGCCACGCAAAACAATGCCGCCAGCAGCGGCACCTGGACACCCAGTGGCAGCAGCTCAAACATTCTGAACAGTGACATCAATGCCCTGCTCAACGCAGGTACCAACGTGACGGTGACCACGGGTTCAGCTGGCAGCGAGGCCGGCAACATCACCGTGAATGCGGCGATCACGCAAGATGTCTCGGCGCCTGCTGCGCGCTTGACCTTGTCCGCCAACCAAGACATCGCCATCAACAGCGCAGTCACGCTGACCAAAAGTGGCTCCAAGCTTGAGCTCAATGCCGGCAATTCCAGCGGTGGCGGCAACATCGCGTTGACCGGTGCTGTGACCGCAGACACCTTGAACATGAACCTCACGGGCGCCGGTGCGGTCACGCAAACCGCTGCGATGAACGCCAACAACTTGCGCATCTCGGGGGCCAGCACGCAAGTGACCTTGACCAATGCCAGCAACAGCATCGGCGTGGTGGCTGCCAACGTGGCATCGCTCAACCTCAAAACAGAGAACGGCATTGACCTGGGCAGCACCTACGGCAAAGGCTTGTACGTGGGCACGGTCGAAGGCATGAACGGCATCACCGCCACAGGTGATGTGAACTTGGTGTCGCGCAACACCAATATCTTTGTTGACCAAAACATCAGCACGACCAGCACCACCAACACAGCAATTCAACTGAATGCCGGTGAAGCCCTTGGCCTGGGCGCCAACACGGGCGCCGACCACGTGGTGAACCCCTACGGACCGAACGTGGTGCTGGGCACGGGTAAAACAATCACCACCGGCTCAGGCGGCCGCGCCACGATGTACACCGGCTCGGGCAGTGACAGCGGGGCTAACTTGAGCACTTACATCGGCTTGGGTTCTGGGCGCTTCCGCTACAACAGCGACGAATCGGCGACCAACTACACCACCGCCTTGTCTTCGGGGCTGTATGCCATCTTCAGACAAAACCCCACGCTCACCGTGACGGCCAACAACGGCTCTATGGTGTATGGCGCCGCCCTCAATCCCACCACGTCCAGCGCCATCACGGGTTACATGAACGGTGACACCTCGGCGCAAGCCGTGTCGACAGGCGCCACGATCGCGATTGAGAACACGCGCTCCACGGCGGGTTACCTCACAGCGGGCAACCACGCGCTGACCGCCAGTGGCGCCGCCGGGGGCTTGGGCTATGGGTTCTCGTACGCCAGTGGCACGCTCAGTGTGACGCCCAAAGCGCTGACCATCAGTGCCACCACCAACAACAAGGTGTATGACGCCAGCGCAGCCGCCACCAGCTCACTCAGCAGCGACAAGCTGCAAAACGATGTGCTGGTGCTGAGCAACACCTCAAGCGTCTTCAGCGACAAAAACGCAGGCGTGGGCAAAACCGTCACCGTGTCAGGCCTGTCGATCTCGGGCACCGATGCCAGCAACTACAACTTGACCAACGTGGTGGCCAGTTCAACCGCCACCATCACACCCAAAGCCTTGACCGCCTCTTACACCGCCGCCAACCGGGTCTACGACAGCACAACCACAGATACGGTGAGCGGTACATCGT
>JBPCSU010000038.1:0-8717 GCA_051006815.1 Limnohabitans sp. | reverse complement strand
CACCGGACAGCGGATCGGTGATCACCACCCGCAGTGATTTCGTTTCCCGGTCAAAAGCAAATGACAGGTTGGTCGTGTGGGTCGAGGTCGGGGCTTTGGTCGGGTTGACCAAGTCATTGGCGAGGGGTGTTGGGGGTGACGTGACGCTGCCAACCGGCGGCACCGGGTGCGCAGCAGCGATGGGGAGCGACAAGTTGGGCATGATGTGGTCGTGGTTGTGGTGTGGACATCTCTACCATCGGCTTGAGCGCGCGAGGGATGAATGACAAGCCAGTCATGTCGACTTTGATGACGGATATGTCATTCTGGGTGTCTGCAGAGATCGAACTTATTCATTCAAAATCAAATTGAAATCAACACCAAGGTGGGGCCATTTTGAAAATTTTGCTGATCGAAGACGAAACCAAAATCGCTGAGTTCGTGATCAAAGGCTTGTCCACGGCGGGTTACGACGTGACGCATGTGGACGATGGCGCTCGTGGGTTGGAAGCGATCCTCGCAGGGACGCATGATTTGGCAATCTTGGATGTGATGCTGCCTAAGCTCAATGGGTTTGAGGTGTTGCGCCAAGTCAGAGAGAGTGGCAACACGTCGCCCGTGATTATTTTGAGTGCCAAGGTCGATTTACCGGACCGTTTGATGGGCTTTGATGTCGGTGCCGATGATTATTTGCCCAAACCCTTTTTTGTAGAAGAGTTGGTGGCGCGCATCAAGGCGGTCATGCATCGCAAAGCGCCTGAACAAGTGGAGCAAATCGCTGTCAGCCATCTGACCCTGGATGTGGTGACGCACAAAGTGCAATGGTTTGATGTGACGGCCGTGCTGAGCCAGCGTGAATTCAGCTTGCTGGCTTTTTTGATGCGCTCACCTGGGCATATTTATTCGAGGCAGCAAATTCTCAAACACGTGTGGGAAATTAACTTTGACCCAGAGACCAATGTGGTCGATGTGTGCGTGCGGCGCATCAAGCGCAAATTGGAACGCGGCAGCACGGGGCACCCTTCACCGATTGAGGCGGTGCGCGGCGTTGGGTATCGTTTGCGGGTGGAGGCTTAACGCATGGGGCGCTCATTCAAGCTTCGGATTTTCATTCGACTGTTTCTCATCACCGCGCTCATCATTGGGGCGAATCGCTTCATTGCGCAGCAATTTTTGACAGAGCAATTGCGTGAGCAAATTCATCACGACATGGGTCGTGCCTTGATCGCTTGCTCGGACCATGTCCAAGATCGAACCCAATTTGTGTCGTGCTTCAAGTCGCTCGACAAAGGCAGCTTGATCAGCAACGTGGCCGACTTTTATGAGCTGTGCCAAGCTCATCCGAGCGCGACTGAGCCGTCATCGCATGTCTGTGTGCGTCGCAGTCAGGAGATTTGGACGAACACCGCACTGTTGGTCGATGCACGTGTGGAGTTTGCCCGTGAGGCATTAGACAGTTCGGGGATTTGGTTGGGCGCGAGGATGGCGGGGGAGCCGGATGGGACGGAGGTGTGGATTCGTCAGCGAGATGCGGACCGGATGGTGGAGCAAATGTGGGAGTTGCGGGATCGCAACTTGATTCGTGTGCTGCCTCTGGTCATCGTGGCGTTGATGTTCCTCACGATGTACATGATGCGCGTGCTGATGGATCCGATTGTGTCGATGGAAGCGAACTTGACACAGTTGAACGCCTCCAATCTGGATAAAACCAGGACCTTGAAGGCGCCATATCGGGAGTTCAGGCACTTTGTGAAGGTGTTTGAAGATTTGCGAATTCGCCTGCACGACAGCTTTGTCAAAGCGCGTCGTTTTGCCTCTGATGCCTCACATGAGTTGCGCACCCCACTCACGATTCTTAGGGGAAAAACCGAGCAACTGATTAATGAATTTCCGTTGGGCTCTGAGGCGCAGGTGCAAATTCGAAGCATGGGCGATGAGGTGGAGCGTCTCATTGAAATCACCGAAAAGTTGCTCTTGCTGTCGCGCGCCGATGCCAACAGCCTGTTGCAAGAAGTGAGTGATGTGAACCTGAGTGAGCTGATCTTGCAGTTGATTCGCGATGCACATTCGTTTCAATCCAGTCTGAAAATTAGCAGTGATATTCAGCCGAATGTGATTTGGCGGGCGGATAAAACCTTGGTGCGTCAGTTGATTCAAAACCTGTACAGCAATGCGGTGAATTACAACCAACCCAATGGGTGGATTCATTTCACGCTCAAGACAGCCAATGACAATTTTGTCTTGACGATCGAAAACCCCAGCACGGACATCCCGACTGATTTGCTGGCCCATGCGTTTGATCGCTTCTATCGTGGCGATGCATCGCATGCCCGACGCGTCGATGGCTTGGGCTTGGGCTTGAGCATTTGTGCCGAGATTGCCAAATTGCATGCGGGGTCTTTGACCTTGCAAGTGGGGGCGCAAAGCACGGTTGTTGTCACCTTGGACGCGCCGCTTCAACGGATGGTGTGATGCCGCGCTGAATGACAAACGCGTCATTCAGCACCCGTATGACGGAGATGTCACCCATTTGTTTTGGGGTCTCACTAACGTGGCGGCATGGCCACCGCACATCTTCCTGTCAACCTGTTGGACGACCTCAAAGCTGAGGTTGCGCTCACGGATGTCGAAGACAGCGTAGAGATTGTTTTAACACCTTATTTGACGCTGGCCTGTGGGCTTTTGTACATGGTGGCCTCCGACGGTGACTTGGGCGCTGTTGAAAGCAGTCACTTGCAGTCGGTGCTGGGCGGCGATGAGGTGGTCCTGCAGTACGCCCTTCGTTATGTCCAAACTGTTCCGTTGGACCAGTTTCTGTCTGATGCGCCCGAGGTGCTGAGTGCCAAAGACAAATGGTGCATCTTGGCGAACGTCTGCGACGCCTTGTTGTCTGACGGGCGTGCGGACCGTGAGGAGTTAAAGCTCTTTGCGCAAATGACGCAGGCATTTGGGATTGAGGAGGCGCAGTTCGAGCCTTATTTCAAAATCCTGGCGCTCAAAAATGACAAGTTGGTACTGGGTCGTTATACGGGGGTGAAAGATGAGCGTCAGCCGATGACGCCGCATTTCGCTTTGGCCATCTCGTTGCTTTACATGTTGACGGCGGATGGCTCCATTGGGCGCCAAGAAATCGGGCAGTTAGAGGCCGTCATTGGCGAGTTTTCTGGGTTGCAAAACGTCGCGCTCAAGTACGTGCGCTCGGTGAAGTTGAAGCCGTTTTTGGACGAGGCCTCGGCCCTGTTGACGCCCGATCAAAAGCTTTACATCTTGGTCAACGTGTGTGATTCCATGATGTCAGACGGTGCCGTGGCAAGGTTGGAAGACAAGGTGTTCTTGTCCATGCTCACGGCTTTTGGCTACACAGAAAAAGCATTTGAAATTTACCTGCGGGTGTTAGAAACCAAGTGTTTCAAACCTTTCGACACCAGCAAATTCGTCAACGGCGTGGCACACAGCCGATTGACAGGCGCCGCGAAAGAAGAAGGCGTGTTGTTTGAGAACGCGCAGTCCACGCGAGATGACGGATTGGTCATCGCGAAAGGGGTGGCTGATGTTGCAGCGAACCAAGCTGTGTGGTCCGGTCCGATGGATGAATCGGCGATGGGAGCGTTCATCACGCGCACCATGGAAGACAACGTTCAAAACGTGTCGGATAGTTTTGAAAGTCAAGACCATGTGATTCAAGTGGCCGAAAACGCCACGGACGCGCTGAATCTGCAAAAGGTGGACGGCGGGCCGTTGGGAGTAAAAAATCGGCAAACGGTGGCTTCTGAGGCATTGGATCCCAATCGCCAGCAGGTCGACAGCGGTCGTGTGGCGGAGAACCTGCAAACGATTGACCCAGACGCCGCCAGTGACAACCGGCAGTTGTTGGCGCAAGACGGCGCGGCGTTGAACGTGCAAACCATCGAGACAGAGCCTGAGGTCACGAATCGTGTGCAGATCGATGCCCAAGCGCAGCTGAAAAATATCCACGAAGTGGTCGAAGAGGTCCATGGTCGCTTGGACAAGTTTGAGCGGGACCATTTCAGTTTTTTGCAAATTGGACGTGCCCATCGGTTCGATGACGCGTTCGCGCTGTTGGAAGAAGACACTTCGTCAGCCAATTGGCAAATGTTGGACGCGTCGTTTGCTCGAATGGGATTGAATGCCGTTGATGCACCCGCGGGAACCACGAAGACGCCGCTCCCAGCAATGCATGGGCTGCCCGTCGCAGAGGTAGACGTGCCCGTATCAACGGTTGCGGCGGTGGTGGCAGTTGAGTCTCCCCAGGTCGCTTATTCTTCTTCTTCTTCTTCTTCTGAAGGTTTGGGCGATACGGCGGATGCGTTAGCCACGCCTGAGACGCGCGCGCCTTCGGTGCAGACGCAGACGTTGGCTTTTGGTAAGTCGACGCGTGCGTCAGGTACAGCTTTGCTGTGGCAGCGCGCTGTCAAAGTGAGCTACTCCAAGCTGATCTTTGGCTGCGCTGCGGTTGCATTTGCCTCGCCGATTGACATTCAAACCCCGGTACGGCGCGTGGTCGCTGGGCCTTTGGTGGTCTTGCCTGCCACCCCGGATGCGCTTGTGCAGCGCTTTCCCAACGAAAATTTGGGGCAGACGGGATTGGCCGTTCAACTGGATTGAGGCAGGTGCCGCATAAACTTAGCGGCTTATGTTGATCCTCGGAATCGAATCTTCTTGCGACGAAACAGGCGTGGCGCTGGTCCGCTCGGATGGCCAGGCCCTGCCCGTGCTGTTGTCGCACGCGCTCTACAGCCAAGTGGCCATGCATGTGGCTTATGGCGGCGTGGTGCCCGAGCTGGCGAGTCGCGACCACATTCGTCGCGTGATTCCGCTGGCGCGAGAAGTCATGACCGAGACGCAACACACCCTGCAAGACATTGATGTGGTGGCCTACACCCGAGGCCCTGGCTTGGCTGGGGCTTTGTTAGTGGGGGCAGGCGTGGCATGTGCGTTGGGCGCTGCGTTGAACAAGCCTGTGCTGGGGGTGCACCACCTCGAAGGACATTTGCTGTCCCCCTTTTTGAGCCAAGACCCGCCCGAATTCCCGTTTGTGGCGTTGTTGGTGTCGGGTGGCCACACGCAGCTCATGCGTGTGGATGGCGTGGGCCGCTACGCGCTGCTGGGTGAAACCATTGACGATGCGGCAGGCGAGGCCTTTGACAAATCCGCCAAGCTCATGGGCTTGGGTTATCCCGGTGGCCCGGCGCTGTCGAAACTGGCCGAGCAAGGCGACCCTGCAGCCTTCAAGCTGCCACGACCCTTGTTGCACAGTGGCAATTTGGATTTTTCGTTTGCAGGCCTGAAAACGGCGGTGATGACGCAAGCGAAAAAACTGGGTGACGATTTGGAGGCTCGCAAAGCCGATTTGGCGGCGTCTACCGAGGCCGCTATCGTTGAGGTGTTGCTGAAAAAGTCGCTCATCGCGTTGCGCGACACCGGGTTGAAACGTCTGGTGGTGGCGGGTGGGGTGGGGGCCAACCGCCATTTGCGCGCCCAACTCAATGCCGCATGTCAGCGCCAAGGGGTCCGGGTGCACTATCCCGAGCTGCATCTGTGCACCGACAACGGGGCCATGATTGCCATGGCCGCTGCCATGCGCCTGCAAAGCAGCGCAGGCGGGGCGGCCCAAGCCCAGCCCCGCTACAGCTTTGACGTCAAACCGCGCTGGCCGCTGGCTGAGTTGGCCTGAAACCCGTGGTTTTCGGGCGTCTAGCCAACTAGGTGCGCGCCTGCTATACTCTGCGGGCTTTACCTTTTGGGTTAAGCAACAGCACGTTGCACCTACTTCCACGGTGCAACGCAAGTCAAATATTTAAGGAAAAAACCATGTTGACAGCAAAAATTGCCGAAGTCGTCAAAGACAACGCACGTTCCGCCGGCGATACAGGTAGCCCCGAAGTCCAAGTGGCTTTGTTGACTGCACGTATCAACGAACTCACACCTCACTTCAAACAACACGCCAAAGACCACCACGGTCGTCGCGGCTTGTTGCGCATGGTGAGCCGTCGTCGCAAATTGCTCGACTACCTCAAGTCCAAAGATGCTGACCGTTACACCGCGCTGATCGCCAAGTTGGGTCTGCGCAAGTAATTGCCAGCGTTCTCGCGACAAACGCCTGAGTTTTCAAGAAGCTCAGGCGTTTTGCACTTTTAACCACTCATTTTTTACCAACGGCAGAAAAAGCAGAGCAGATTCGAAAGCTGTGTCATTCCAAAAAAGCACCACCTTTTCTGGAATGGCATCGTGTACTGCACTGGCTTGACGCCAAATTTCATTAGGAAATCACATGTCAATTTTTAACAAAGTTACCAAGACATTCCAATGGGGCCAACACACGGTCACCATGGAAACCGGCGAAGTTGCTCGCCAAGCGGGCGGCGCGGTGCTCGTCAACATGGACGACACCGTGGTGTTGGCCACCGTGGTCGGCTCGAAGATCGCCAAAGCAGGTCAAGACTTCTTCCCCTTGACCGTCGACTACATCGAGAAAACCTACGCCGCAGGCAAGATTCCTGGCAGCTTCTTCAAGCGTGAAGCCAAGCCCAGCGAACACGAGACCTTGACCAGCCGTCTGATCGACCGCCCCATCCGTCCTCTGTTCCCAGAAGGTTTCTACAACGACGTGCACGTGGTGGTGCACACCGTGTCCTTGAACCCAGAAGTCGATGCCGACATCGCCGCCTTGATTGCTGTGTCTGCTGCCTTGAGCATTTCTGGCATTCCTTTCAACGGCCCCATCGGTGCTGCGCGCGTGGGCTACATCAACGGCGAATACGTGTTGAACCCCGGTCAAACACAACGCAAAGACAGCCAGATGGACCTCGTGGTCGCTGGTACCGAAGCTGCGGTGTTGATGGTGGAATCTGAAGCGCAACAGCTGTCAGAAGAAATCATGTTGGGCGCTGTGGTGTTTGGCCACGAGCAAGGCAACATCGCCATCAACGCCATCCACGACTTGGTGCGTGACGCCGGCAAACCCGCATGGGACTGGGCTGCACCTGCCAAGGACGAGCCACTGATCGCCAAGGTGCAAGCGCACGGCGAAGAAAAACTGCGCGCGGCCTACCAAAACCGCAACAAGCAAGCCCGTACGCTGGCTTGCCGCCAAGCCTACGCTGCTGTGATGGAAGCCCTCAAGGCGGACGGTGTTGAGTTTGATGCCGTCAAAGTCGAAAACATGTTGTTCGACATCGAAGCGCACATCGTTCGCAGCCAAATCTTGGCCGGCGAGCCACGCATCGACGGTCGCGACACACGCACCGTGCGTCCAATCGAAATCCGCAACAGCGTGTTGCCACGCACCCACGGTTCAGCCTTGTTCACACGCGGCGAAACCCAAGCCTTGGTGGTGTCCACCTTGGGCACCGAGCGCGATGCACAACGCATTGACGCGTTGGCAGGCGAGTTTGAAGACCGCTTCATGTTCCACTACAACATGCCTCCCTTTGCTACGGGCGAAGTGGGCCGCATGGGCTCGACCAAGCGCCGCGAAATCGGCCATGGCCGTTTGGCCAAGCGCGCTTTGGTGGCTGTGTTGCCAACCAAAGAAGAGTTCCCTTACACCATGCGCGTGGTGTCTGAAATCACCGAGTCCAACGGTTCTTCATCGATGGCGTCGGTCTGCGGCGGCTGCTTGTCCATGATGGACGCTGGCGTGCCCATGAAAGCACACGTGGCCGGTATCGCCATGGGCTTGATCAAAGACGGCAACCGCTTTGCTGTGTTGACCGACATCTTGGGCGACGAAGATCACTTGGGTGACATGGACTTCAAAGTGGCCGGTACCACCAACGGTATTACTGCTTTGCAAATGGACATCAAGATCCAAGGCATCACCAAAGAAATCATGCAAGTGGCGTTGGCACAAGCCAAAGAAGCGCGCATGCACATCTTGGACAAGATGCAAGCCGCGATGGGCGAAGCCAAGACCGAAGTGTCGACCTTCGCGCCTAAGTTGTTCACCATGAAGATCAACCCCGAGAAGATCCGTGACGTGATCGGCAAAGGCGGCGCCACCATCCGCGCGTTGACCGAAGAAACCGGCACACAGATCAACATCGAAGAAGACGGCACCATCACCATCGCCGCCACAGATGGCGCGAAGGCCGAAGAAGCCAAGCGTCGCATTGAAGAGATCACGGCCGAAGTTGAAATCGGCAAGGTCTACGAAGGCCCCATCACCAAGATCTTGGACTTCGGCGCTTTGGTCAACTTGTTGCCTGGCAAAGACGGTTTGTTGCACATCAGCCAGATCGCCCACGAGCGCGTTGAGAAGGTCACCGACTACCTGAGCGAAGGCCAAATCGTGCGCGTGAAAGTGCTCGAGACCGACGAAAAAGGTCGTGTCAAGTTGTCGATGAAAGCGTTGATCGAGCGCCCACAAGCGGACCACGCACACGACGCTGCCCCTCACGCTTAAATCCAGGTTTGAGGCGGTCGCGCACATGATGCACATCGTTGAACTCACCACGCATGGCGCCCCTGAGGTGCTGCGCGTGGGCCTGCGCCCCGTGCCGACGGTGGGCGAGGGTGAGTTGCTGATTCGTGTCAGCGCCAGTGGTGTCAATCGCCCTGACGTGTTGCAGCGAACCGGCAATTACCCCGTGCCGCCAGGTGCGTCGGACGTGCCCGGCCTTGAGGTGGCAGGCGTCATCGAATCAGGCGATGCGGCAGCCTTGGCGGCAGCGGGCTTGAAAGTGGGGGACCGCGTGTGTGCCTTGGTGGCAGGCGGC
>JBPCSU010000037.1:0-5480 GCA_051006815.1 Limnohabitans sp. | reverse complement strand
TTGCACGATGCGCGCTTCAATCATGACCTGTCGCAAGGGCACATCGATCTTGGCAATCATTTGTGTCACTAGCGCCAAACGATCGGCAATGTCGGTCACGAACAATTGGTTGGTGCGAGGCTCCGCCATGGCACTGCCGCGGATGCTCAGAATTCGCGCGCCCGTTGACGCGATCGGCAGAGGAGCCCAAGAGGCCTGACTTGTAAACGGTGCGGCACTTGAAGGGAAGCCACTGCCGTACCCCAACCCAATGGTGCCGCCTTGCAACTGCGCCAGCACATCCGCCGCTTTGGCATAGTTCAACAAGAAGCCTTGGGTTTGCAGCGGTTCTAAATTTTGTGCGGCCAGTCTGCTCTCGTATTCCAGCTTCTCGCGGGCAGCCACTTCTGCGCGTGGCGCCACCCACAACACATTGCCTTGGCGACGAATGCTCAAACCCTTGGCCTGCGCCATGATGTCGAGCACTTGGTCCCACGGCACCTGATGCAAACGCAGTGTGAGCGCGCCCGTCACGCTGTCAGAGGTGACAATGTTCAGGCCGGTGAAATCCGCCACGATTTGCAAGGCCACACGCGCCTCGATGTTTTGAAAATTCAACGACATCGGTGCCCCGGTGTAGGGAGAGGCTTGGGTGAAAGACTGCGGCTGCAAATGGGGTTGCCCCAGAGCATCCACATTCGCAGCGAGCAGCAACAGTGCAGACCACAGCGCCGACAACTGGCGCACGGGGTGTGAGCATCGCCACAGGGGATCATTCATCATGGCACCTGCGCTTGCAAAGTCAAATGGATGTCACGGTGCACCCATTCACCACTGGGTGCCAAGACCAGTTCTTTCACCCACACGGCCTCGGCAGTGATGGCCGACACGCGGCCAAAGTGCTGGCCCACATACGCCCCCACCTGAACCCGATGAATGGGGGCCAGTTCAACCGATCCCGAGCGCGTGGCGCCCGCGTCAAGGTCTTCCACACGCACCAAGGCTTGCACATCGGCCCCTTTAGAAATTTGCCCGACATAGCGCAAACGCTCACGGGCCACAAACTCCAAGGGCTCTCGCGTTCGGCGCAACTGAGGCACAACGCGTTCGTCGTAACTCGCATGCTGCTGCGCTTGCTGCTGTTGCAGCGCTGTCCAACGGGCCGTATCAAAAGGGCCGCCTGGTACGTCGGCGCTTGACGCAAAAAGCGTCACCCCAACCTTGGCAGGCCCGGTGTGTTGCGTGACCCAAACCGCCATGTCCGCATGCACCCCCGCAGGCCCATCTGCGGCCAACACCAACGATTCCAAAGTCACCCCAGGGGCGAATTGCGGCCATTGCGCCAGCCATTGCAACCAAGCTCGCCACGAACCCTGCGCTTGCAGATGCACGGGCACTTGTTGCAACTGGATCGCGGTCAACGGAGGTGTCTGTCGAGGTGACGCCATGGTTTGCTGCGTCCACTGCAACCCAGATGAAACGTGCGACGCCGTCAACGCCGCGGCATCGCCCCAACGAACGGCCGGCGTGTCACGTGCTTGCTGCAACACCACGGTCGCCTGTCTGAGCACATGGGTGTTGCGTTCCTGCGCGTGCACCGCAGTCTGCCCCTCGCGTGCGTCACGCCATGCTTGCCAAGTGCGCCAATTCATGGGCATCAGCAATCCAAGACCCACACACACCGCCAAGGCTTTCACACCGCGCTGATAACCGCGTGGCCATGACCATGGCTTGCGCCAATCCAAATCAGCCCCGGCGGAAATGGCGGTGAATGCCATCGTCACACCGCGTCTTTCAATTCCGCTTCCATGCGAAATTGCCACACAGGCAGACCTGTGTTGACCGGGGTGACCTTGAGGTGAAGCTGCGACAACGCGGGTGGTTTCTTCCAAATTGCGAGCGCTTGGAGTTGCTGCAACATCTGCGTGGCGTGCACAGATGACAGGGCTTCGCCATGCATGCCCCAACGAGCACCTTGCTGCTCCACACGCAGCACCCATACCCCCTGCGCCCCTTGATCGAGCACACGCGCCCATTGCCAAGTTTGCTGATGCAATGCGTCGCGCGTCTGCCGCCACTGGGTGTGTTGCAACGCCTGTTGTTGTTCCGCTTGCGCCTGGTCATGCGCCACCTGAGCCGCTTGGTGCGCCGCGGCAATGGCGGCACGGTTCGTCAAAACGCCCACTGTGACAGCCGTTGACGAGGCCATGACCAACGCGAAACCGGTGGCCAAGAAAGCCCCACCCACCACGCAAGCCACAAGGCCCAACCACCAAGCCTGGCGCAACGCGATATCGGCCAACGCCCGGTGCGGCAAAAAATTAAAGGCCCGAGAGCCCCACGCGCCCAGAGCCAAACCAAATGCGGCGTCACACTGCAGCGCTATCCCCACCCCCACAGCAGGCAAGGCGCTCAACGACTCAGGCGCTTGCGTGCGACGAATCGCTTCGCTGCGGCTTTCCACTGCACAGAGTGGGATGCCTGCCGCCTTTGCCACACGTTGCAGCGCGTCCACCCGAAAACGAGAAACCGCTTCGGCGCGGTACACCCGCGTGCGCACGTTTGCCTCTGGCTCTGATGTCACACTGGATGCATCGAGCCCAAAATCCACCGACAGATCTGCCGCCGACACACCCAAGGCTGCTTGCACCTCGGCCAACACTTGAAAGGTCACATCGTCCTCTGCCAAATCGGCCGACAGCGTGACCACATGCTGCGTGATACACGCGTCATCCACACACACATACAGGCCATCCACGTCGTAGCCGCCCTGCTGCACATGGTGTCGCAACCACTGCCCCAACTCTTCCGCACACCACACATGGCCTTGTTTGACCCAGTCGTCGGCCGGAAGCTGCAACAGTTCCGCACAACACACCCGCTCTGGCTGCGCTTGCGAACCAGACAACACCACCCAACGACACGCGGACAATTCAACATCCAATCCCAAAACGCAACGTCTGCGTGTGCCGGGCAACCATGACTTCCAATGCATCTGACATCCTTTTGTCAAAAAGAGGGGGATTCAAGAGGAGGTCGATTTCATCGCATTGCCCCAGGCCTGCGGCGGTGTTTGACTCAGGACTTTTGTAATCTAGGCGCGGTTTTTATAATCAGCATCACTTATGGCGACCACCCCCACCCCCGAAGGTTCGAAAGAACACACATCTGCCCCGGCAGCCCCTCGCTCTTTGGTGAGCCACCTGTTGCTTTGGGCCTTTGGCATTGCAGCAGCAGGCCTGCTCGTGGTGGGCTTGCTGGTGGGCGTGGCCCTGGCCATGGCTTACCCACAGTTGCCCGACATTTCGGACTTGGCCGACTACCGCCCCAAGTTGTCGATGCGGGTGTACTCGGTGGAAGGCACACAGATTGGCGAGTTTGGCGAAGAGCGCCGCTACCTCACCCCCTTCAAAGACATTCCCAAAGTAATGAAGGACGCGGTGCTGGCGATTGAAGACGCCCGCTTTTACCAACACGGCGGCGTGGACTACATCGGTTTTCTGCGCGCCAGCTTGGCCAACTTGGGGCGCGCCAAAAGCCAAGGGGCGTCCACCATCACGATGCAGGTGGCGCGCAATGTGTACCTGTCGTCTGAGAAAACATTCACGCGCAAGATTTATGAAATCTTGCTCACCACCAAGCTCGAGCACATGCTGAGCAAGGACCAGATTTTTGAAATCTATCTGAACCAAATTTATTTGGGCAACCGGGCCTACGGTTTTGCCGCAGCGTCAGAAGCCTACTTTGGCAAACCGCTAAAGAACATCAGCATCGCCGAAGCAGCCATGTTGGCAGGCTTGCCCAAAGCCCCTTCGGCCTACAACCCGATTGCTAACCCCAAGCGTGCACGCGCACGTCAGCTCTACATCATTGAGCGCATGGAAGAAAACGGCTTCATCACCAAAGAGCAAGCCGTGGCGGCCAAGCAAGAAGAATTGAAAATTCGCACCGCCATGAGCAGCCTCAACACGCACGCCGACTATGTGGCCGAGATGGCGCGTCAGTTGATGTTTGCGCAATACGGCCCCGAGATTTACACCCGCGGCTTGAACGTGTACACCACCATCCGCGCCAGCGACCAACAAGCCGCGTACTTTGCCTTGCGTCGCGGCATCATGGACTACGAGCGCCGTCAACACTACCGTGGCCCTGAGCGTTTCATCAATCTGCCCACCAAGCCCTCGGAGCTGGAAGATGCGATTGACGACGCCCTGATTGAACAAGGCGACAAAGGTGATTTGCTGGCAGCGGTGGTGCTCGATGCGGCCCCCAAAAAAGTGCGCGTGATGCGTCAAAACAGCGAAGTGCTTGAAATCACCGGCGATGGCCTGCAACCCGTGCAGTCCGGTTTGTCTGACAAAGCACCGCCCAACATCAAACTGCGCCCAGGCGCTTTGGTGCGCATCACCAAAACCGCCAAAGGCGCCTGGGAAATTACCCAACTGCCTGAAGTCGAAGGCGCTTTTGTCTCGATCGATCCGCGCGATGGCGCCATCCACGCACTGGTGGGCGGCTTTGACTTCAACAAAAACAAGTTCAACCACGTGACGCAAGCGTGGCGCCAACCCGGCTCGAGCTTCAAGCCTTTCATTTACTCGGCAGCGCTCGAAAAAGGGTTCACGCCCATGACCGTGGTGAACGATTCGCCGCTGTTCTTTGACGCCAGCGTCACCGGCGGACAACCGTGGGAACCCAAAAACTACGACGGCACTTTCGAGGGACCGATGACCTTGCGCAAAGGTTTGGCGAAATCGAAAAACATGATTTCGATCCGCGTGCTGCAAGCGGTTGGCGCACAAAACGCGCAAGACTGGATTTCACAATTCGGCTTCGACGCCGAGAAGCATCCCCCTTACTTGACCATGGCACTCGGCGCTGGCTCGGTCACCCCCATGCAAATGGCGGCGGGTTACTCGGTATTTGCCAATGGGGGTTACCGCGTGAACCCGTACCTCATCACCAAAGTGACCGACCAAATGGGCAAGACCTTGTCCGAGTTCACCCCGCCTCCTTTGGATGAATCGGCCCGTGCCATCGACGCACGCAATGCGTTTGTGATGACCAGCTTGCTGCAAGAAGTCACACGTTCTGGCACCGCGGCGCGCGCACAAGCCACCCTGAAGCGCAACGACATTTACGGCAAAACCGGTACCACCAACGATTCGATGGATGCTTGGTTTGCCGGTTATCACCCCACCCTGACCGCCGTCACGTGGATTGGCTACGACACCCCGCGCAAGCTGGGTGACCGCGAAACCGGCGGCGGCTTGAGCTTGCCCGTGTGGATCAGCTACATGCAACACGCCCTCGAAGGCGTGGCCATTGCCGAGCCCGCGCCCCCTGCAGGCCTGAGCCACGAAGGCGGCGACTGGGCATATGCCGAGTTCAGCAAAGGCGGCGGCGTGAGCAGCCTGGGCCTCGACAGCAAAGCAGGCAACAGCGAAGCGTTACCCGCCAACGACGAGAAAAAGAAAATTCTCGATTTGTTCAAAAACTAAAAA
>JBPCSU010000036.1:0-33287 GCA_051006815.1 Limnohabitans sp. | reverse complement strand
GTTGGTGGCTTGTTTGGTGCGGTAGCGCAAACGGTCTTCTGCGTTGGGTTCGAGCCAATCGGCGCGCCAGTCTTTGTTGGTTTTGTCAAAGCGTTTGCGCACGCTGCGCAGTTGGTCTGGACTGAGTTGCACAGCCAGTTGTGCTGTGGCGGGCTCTACGTGGCGCAGCAAGCGGATGAAGCTGTCTTTCATGTCTTCGGTCACGGCGCAGACCTGTGCAGGGGTGATGTCTTGGGGTGCCAAGGTTTGCATGCGTTTGAGCAAGGCAATGTATTCGGGCAGTTGCTGTTGGCGGTGCCAGCGTTGCAAATCGCTCAACGCTTCGCGTGTGAATTGTTTTTGGCCGTCTTGTAAATCGGCATAGCCATCGAGCCACCAGTACAGCAGGTCATCGCTTTGGTTGTAGACCAGTTTGATGGTGCTACAGCCACTCAGCAGCAGCCAAGCGGCCAGCATCAGACCCCAAGAGGCTTGGCGGATAATTCTTCGCACGATAAGGATGAATGACATGACAGCGTTGGATGTGGTGATCATGGCGGCCGGCAAGGGCACGCGAATGAAGAGCAGTATGCCTAAGGTTTTGCACCGACTCGCCGGTAAGGCTTTGGTGCAACACGTCATCGACACGGCGCGCACGCTGAAGGCGCGCAACACCATCGTCATCACGGGCCATGGTGCAGAACAAGTCGAGCCGGCGTTGCTGGCTGCGAACACGGCGGACCACTTGCAATTCGCGCGTCAAATGCCGCAACTGGGTACGGGCCACGCGGTGCAACAAGCCTTGCCTCTGCTGGCCGATGATGGCGTGGTGGTGGTGCTGTCGGGTGATGTGCCTTTGACCCAGGCCGACACGCTGCAAGCCTTGCTGGACTTGTGTGGCGGCAAACAGCAGGCGCTGATGACCATCGACAATGCGGACCCCACCGGTTATGGCCGCATCGTGAGACGCCTGAGTGGGCAAGTGCATGCCATCGTGGAGCACAAAGATGCGAACGAACAACAGCGCGCCATCCACGAGGTGTACAGCGGCATCATGGCGGTGCCTGCCAAATTGCTCAAACCTTGGTTGGCGCGCTTGGACAACAACAACGCGCAGCAAGAGTTTTATTTGACCGATGTGGTCAAGTTCGCCGAGGCCGATGGCGTGCCTGTGGTGGCGCACAAAATCGGTGATGCGGCACAAGTGGCAGGCGTCAACAGCCCCACGCAATTGGCCGAGTTGGAGCGCGCGTTTCAGCTGCGTCAAGCGCATGCGTTCATGGCCGAAGGGGTGCGCATCATCGATCCCGCACGTTTCGATGTGCGCGGCCACTTGGTCTGCGCGCAGGATGTGGAAATTGATGTGAACTGCCTTTTCCAAGGCGAGGTGTCACTTGGTCAAGGCGTCAAGATCGGCGCGAATTGCGTCATCGCCAACTGCCGCATTGAAGCGGGTGCGGTGGTTCACCCGTTCACCCACATCGACGGTGAGAAGCTTGGTGTGAGCGTGGGCGAAGGCGCATTGATTGGGCCCTTTGCCCGCTTGCGCCCTGGTGCACAGCTGGCCGCCGACGTGCACATTGGCAACTTCGTGGAGGTGAAGAATTCCACCTTGGCCAAGGGCGCCAAAGCCAACCACTTGGCTTACTTGGGCGACGCCACAGTGGGCGAACGCGTCAACTACGGCGCGGGCAGCATCACAGCCAACTATGACGGTGCCAACAAGCACCGCACCGTCATCGAAGCCGATGTGCACATTGGCAGCAACTGCGTGTTGGTGGCGCCAGTCACCTTGGGCGCCGGCGGTACCGTAGGGGGTGGCTCCACCATCACCAAGAACACCGAGCCCGGTGCGTTGAGTGTGGCGCGTGGCAAGCAAGTGAGCATTGCCAACTACAAGCGCCCCGAGAAAAAGCCAAAAGGCTAATTACGCCTTGCGCAGCACCGGCCACGTGCTGGTGAACTTCGCGCGCTTGGTGGCAAAAAACGCTTTCACGTTACGCACATTGGCGTCCTGCGTCAGCAGGCGTTGCGTAATTCCTAGGTAGTCGGGCATGTCTGCGGCCTGGATGACGAGCATGAAGTCTGGCCCTGGCGATACGCGCCAACACTGCTGCACGGCCTCGTCTGCGACGGCACGTTGCTCGAACGCATCCAGGTGTTCGGCACCTTGTGCGTCGAGCGTCACCTCTACCAGAGCAATCAGGCCATGGCCGAGGCTTGCACCCAATTTGTCGGAACAAAGTACCGCAATTTGTCGTTCGATCCACCCCTCGTCGGTCAGGCGCTTGACGCGACGCAAGCAGGTGGGGGGCGAAATGCGCAGGCGCTCCGCCAAGGCCACATTGCTGAGCGTGGCGTCATGTTGGAGTGCGTCAAGCAGCTTCAAATCAGTTTCATCAAGAAATTCTTGTTTCATAAGTTGATATAAATGAAATTAAATTCCAAATTAATTAAGCGATGGAATTTTCGTTCAAAAATAAAATTAAATAAACAAGAAATTTCTTTTTGGGTCGCCTAATATTTGAGCAACCTAATTCAGGAGTGCTCTTTATGTGTGGCATCGTCGGCGCCGTTTCTACCCGCAACATCGTTCCTATCCTTGTGCAAGGTTTGCAGCGACTGGAATACCGTGGTTATGACTCGTGCGGTGTGGCGGTGCACGCCGCCAGTTTGGGCACCAAGCAAGGTGACTTGCAACGTGCGCGCAGCACAGCCCGCGTGTCTGAGTTGATGGACCAAGTGCAAGCCGACCACATCGAAGGCGGCATCGGCATTGCGCACACGCGCTGGGCCACGCACGGTGCACCGGCGGTGCACAACGCGCACCCTCACTTCAGCCACGGCACAGGCGCTGGCGCGGGTATGTATCAGGGAGGCACGCCTGCCAAGCCAGGTCGTGTGGCCTTGGTGCACAACGGCATCATCGAAAACCACGACGAGTTGCGCGCTGCGCTGCAAGGCAAGGGCTACGAGTTTTTGAGCCAAACCGACACCGAGGTCATCGCCCACTTGGTGGACAGCTTGTACAACGGTGATTTGTTTGAAGCCGTCAAAGCCGCCATTGTTCAGCTGCATGGTGCGTACGCGATAGCCGTGTTCCACAAAGACGAACCGCACCGCGTGGTGGGGGCGCGTGCAGGCTCTCCCCTCATTTTGGGTGTGGGCAAAGAACACAGCGAAACCTTCTTGGCCAGCGATGCCATGGCCTTGGCGGGGGTGACCGACCAAATCGTCTACCTCGAAGAGGGGGATATGGTGGACATTCAAATCGGTAAATCCTGGGTGCAAGACCGCAGCCACAAGGCCGTCACGCGCGAAGTCAAAACCGTGCAAGCGCACAGCGGTGCGGCCGAGTTGGGGCCATATCGCCACTACATGCAGAAAGAAATTTTTGAGCAGCCGCGCGCCATTGCCGACACGCTGGAAGGCGTCGAAGGCATCACGCCCGAGTTGTTTGGCAACGGCGCTTACAGCGTGTTCAAAGCCATCGACAACGTGCTCATCCTCGCGTGTGGCACCAGCTACTACAGCGGTTGCGTGGCCAAGTATTGGATTGAGGCGATTGCCCAAATTCCTTGCCAAGTTGAAATCGCCAGCGAGTACCGCTACCGCGAATCGGTGCCCAACCCCAACAGCTTGGTGGTCACCATCAGCCAGTCGGGCGAAACGGCCGACACCTTGGCTGCCCTGCGTCATGCGCAAGGTTTGGGGATGGACAAAACACTCACCATTTGCAACGTGTCCACCAGCGCCATGGTGCGCGAGTGCAAGTTGGCCTATGTCACGCGCGCAGGCGCAGAGATTGGCGTGGCCTCCACCAAAGCCTTCACCACACAGTTGGCGGGTTTGTTCTTGCTTACCTTGGCCTTGGCGCAAACCAAAGGACATTTGAGTGACGAAGAAGAAGCTGCGCACATCAAAGCCATGCGCCACTTGCCTGCCGCATTGCAAGCGGTTTTGGCGCTGGAGCCTCAGCTCATCGCCTGGTCACAAGAATTTGCGAGCAAAGAAAACGCCTTGTTTTTAGGGCGTGGCACGCATTACCCCATCGCGTTAGAAGGCGCGTTGAAACTCAAAGAAATCACCTACATCCACGCCGAGGCTTATGCCGCGGGTGAGTTGAAACATGGCCCTTTGGCGTTGGTGACCAGTGCCATGCCTGTGGTGACCGTGGCCCCTAACGATGCATTGCTCGAAAAGCTCAAGAGCAATATGCAAGAAGTGCGCGCCCGTGGCGGCGTGCTCTATGTGCTGGCCGATGGTGACACCAAGATTGAGAGCAGCGAAGGCGTGAACGTAATTCGCATGCCCGAACACTACGGCGTGCTGTCACCCATCTTGCACGTGGTGCCGTTGCAGTTGTTGAGCTATCACACGGCATGTGCGCGTGGCACGGATGTGGACAAACCTCGTAACCTTGCTAAGAGCGTAACTGTTGAATAAGCTAGGTTTCTGGGTTTATCCAAGAGGAAAAGCCTATTTCTCGCTATTAAATGCCGTATTTACTGAAGTGCTTCCAAACGGAAAATGAGAACGCCTGGAACAGTTCTGGTCGCTACCAGCTTCAGTATTTTGTTTTGAGTGCGCCCAAGGCTAGTGGGTGAGTGTGGTGTGGTCAGCTGATATGGCTATTGACCCATTGCACCAAATCAGCTGCTGATCGCGCACCCGACACACGAGCCACTTCGCGCCCACCTTTGAAGATGGCCATCGTGGGGATGCTGCGAATGTTGTGTTGTGCGCCCACGTCCTGGTGGGCTTCGGTGTCCACCTTTACCAATCGAGCTTTGGGCTCCAACACAGCACAGGCTTTCTCGTACTCGGGGGCCATCATGCGACAGGGGCCACACCATGGTGCCCAAAAATCTACCACCACGGGTACATCGCTCTTGGCTATCTGTGCGCTCAGGCCTGCGGCGTTGAGTGCTACAGGGTGTCGGTCAAACAAAGCGTGGTGGCATTTTCCGCACGACAGTTCGACGCTGCCGTCGAGCTTGTCATTGGGCACGCGGTTGGTGCTGTGGCAATGGGGGCATACAACGTGTTGGGTCATGGCAAAACTCTTGGGGTTAAATAAGCGTGTACTGATGTATTTGGGGTGAGGTTGCGATAAATCAAGTGTTTTAATTTTGATGAATTTATGCTTTTCGTTGATCGAGCGAAAGGGAGTTTCATCATGCATAAAAAAACAGTCATTCAATTCATCACATTGGCTTTGGCCGCCTCAATCGTCAGTGCGCAAGAGCCCGCCAAAGCTCACACCATTGGCGCACCAGAAAGCTACGACGTGTCGAGCTTGCCCGATGACCACTACGGTCGCTTGGTGCGCTACGGCCAACAACTGACCGAGCGCACCTTTGCCTACATTGGCCCTGAGGTGAAAGATCGCAAGATGCGTTTTGCTGGCAACAACTTGGCCTGCGTGTCGTGTCACGAAAACTCGGCCACCAAACCCTTTGCCATGCCCTGGGTGGGGGCGCATGCCACGTTTCCGCAATACCGTGGCCGTGAAGATGAAGTCAGCACAATTGAAGAGCGTGTCAACGGATGTATGGAGCGCAGCATGGCTGGTAAGCCCTTACCTTTAGACAGTCGCGAGATGAAAGCCTATGCCACCTACATTCACTTTTTGTCAAAGGGTGTGCCTACAGCTGGCAAGGTAGAGGGCCAAGGTTTACCACCCTACAAAGCCCCAGACCGTAAGGCCGATGTGCAAGTGGGTGAGGGCATTTACAAAGAGAAGTGCGCCAGTTGCCACGGTGACAAAGGTCAGGGCGTGCGCGCAGGCGCGGTGGGCTCGGCCACGGGCTATGTGTTCCCGCCGCTGTGGGGTAACGACACGTTCAACACCGGTGCAGGCATGAATCGTTTGCTCACAGCAGCAGCCTTCATCAAAGGCAATATGCCCTTGGGTTCTACCCATGCACAGCCGCAACTGAACAACGATGAAGCTTATGACGTCGCAGCCTTTGTGTTGAGTCAGCCACGCAAATTCAAACCCAATTTAGACAAAGACTTTCCCGCACGCTGGAACAAACCTGTGGACGCGGCCTTTGGCCCCTATGTAGATGGCGCATCAGCCGAGCAGCACAAGTACGGCCCCTTTGCACCGTTGCAAGCCAATATGAAAGCGCTCAAAGACAAACTGTCTGGTGGAAAATAAGCGCTTTCTAATATAAGGATGCGCATGCAATTCCTGGAACAGTACTGGCCACTCTTGGCCTTGGCTTTTTGGTTTGGCTACAAGTGGTGGGCTGCCAAGCAGGTGGTGCGCATGTTGCCCGAGTTGCGCCAAAACGGCGCGGTGTTTGTGGATGTGCGCTCGGTTGCAGAGTTTGCCTCGGGCAATGCGCCCGGCAGCATCAACATTCCCTTGAACGAGCTGCCATCTCGTTTGGCCGAGCTGCCCAATGACCGTGATGTGGTGGTGTTTTGCGCCAGTGGTTCGCGTAGCGGTATGGCCAAGATGATGCTCAAGGCCAAAGGCTTTCGCAAAGTTCACAACGCTGGCACATGGGGCAATGTATGTTGAGCCTTGTGCGTTGGCTCATCGCCATCGCCGCTGTGGCATTGCTATCGGCTTGCTTTGATGCCAAGCCCGTACATGTGGTGCTCGAGGGGGTGGTGCGCTCAGGTGCAGAGCCCATGCTCATGCTCAGCGATGAACTAGAGCCCGCGGCTGACCCCAGCTATGTGCATAAAAAGCGCGATCTCTACGACTGCGAAGGCATGGTGGCACCTTGGTTTCAAAAGGTGTTGGTGGCTGAACTCAATTACTTAGCAGACCAAAACAAGTTGGCTCACATCCATTCTCCTACTTGTTTGCTCATCATCGACAAAGACTTAGGCCCCAAAGAGGGACGGTTTAGCGTTCACTTTTATGAAGATGTGCAAGAGCTTCGCGAGTGCGCCATCAACCACCGCTGCAAGCTCGCCCGCAATGTGAGCTTGGTGCTGAAAAACCAGTTGGTCTACCGCTCTTACTTTTTGTCTGATTTCAAGCGCGAAAAATACTACCAACACTGCATCACGCCCGATGACATGTGGCTGCCCAACACCACCAGCTACACCGTTCCCTGATCTTCAGAAAGCTATCGATGAATTTTTCAAACTTGCTGCGCACGCATCGTGCATTAGCTTTTGCGATGGTGGTGGGAGTTGCTACCGTTAGCGCGGGCTGCTCTGACCCGATTGAAGCGACCGATCATGTCAGTCTTGAACAAGCCCGTGCCGAGCACGAGGCTGGCAAGGTGATGTTGGTCGACATTCGCGAGACACGTGAACACAAAACTGGCGTGGCCGCTGGCGCAGTCTTGCTGCCTATGAGTGAGTTGGGCGAAAAAATTGCTCAATTGCCCCAAAACCCTGACAAACCCGTGCTGCTCATTTGCAACACGCAAAATCGATCTAAAGCCACCTTGCTCAAACTAAAGCAGCAGGGCTACACCAATATCCGCTACGTCGATGGCGGCATGAGCCAGTGGGCTGCCAAAGGCTGGCCCATGGTGAGCCCACAATAAAACCTGATTCAGACAAGGTACACATGGACGCTTTTCAAGACCACTATCCCGACAACGTCGCGCATTGCTACGGTTGCGGCCACCTCAACAAGCACGGCCACCAAATCAAAACTGTGTGGGAAGGCGATGAAACCGTCACCCGTTTCAAGCCCGAGCCGTACCACACCTCGGTGCCCGGCTATGCATATGGCGGCTTGATCGCCTCACTCATTGACTGCCATTGCACAGGAACGGCCTCAGCCGCTATGTACAAGCAAGAAGGCCGCAGCATGGACTCGTTGCCCGCGTTTCGTTTTGTCACCGGCTCTTTGCATGTGGACTTTTTAAAGCCAACGCCGCTCGAAGGCGAGTTGGTCATCCGTGGCCGTGTCAAAGAAATTAAGGGCCGCAAAGTGGTAGTTGAGGCGTTTGTATATTCAGGCGACATCGCCACAGCGCGTGGTGAAGTGGTGGCGGTGCAAATGCCAGAAAGTTTTGGCCAGTGAGTCAGCTGAGTTTTAACCCTGACCAGTTGCCGCTGGCGGGTGACGAGCTGGATGTGTTGGCCCAGATGCTGGCTGCACAAGGCCAGCCGTTGCAAGCCCAAGCCATCATCGAGCTGGGTTGCGGCAACGCCCGGTTGTCGTGTGGTTTGGTGCAGCGCTATGCGCAGTGCACCGTCACCGGCTTAGAAGTTGATGCCGTGCAGCATGCCAAGAACCTAGCCCGCGCACCTGCGGGATTGACGTTTGTGGCAGCAGGCGCACAAGATGTGCCATTTGGCGATGCCTCGTTTGACCTCGCGCTCATGCTCAAGTCGCTGCACCATGTGCCGCTGGATTGGCTCGACCGTGCACTGAGCGAAGTGGCGCGTGTGTTGCGCCCTGGCAGTTTGTTTTATGTGTCCGAGCCCATTTATGGCGGCGCATTGAATGAAATCGTTCGCCAGTACAACGACGAAGGCGTGGTGCGCCCCGCCGCACAAGCCGCGCTAGACCGTGCGGTTGCCAAAGGCGAGCATTGGCAGCAAGTGGCTGAATACCGATTTGCGCAAGCCGTTCACTACGCCAACTTTGAAGAGTTTGCCAAGCGCATGCTCTACCCCACGTTTGCCGACCATAGCATTGACGAAGCTATCACCGCACGCGTGCAAGCTGCATTTGATCCGCAATGCACGGCAACAGGCGCTTCATTTGTGCGACCAATGCATGTGCGGTTGTTGCGCCGAATCACATAACCGTTTACACAAAATCAACGATACGCCTGATATTGGTCATGAGCCGACGTACATAAGTTGGGGGCGTTTCCAGAGAGGATTGATAATTCACTCATGGCTAAATTATTTCAATTCGGTGAAGACCACCCTGACTATCCCATCCGTGTTCTCAATGAGCGCGAAGCGCGCGGCGCAGCGGGGATCATGTTCCTGTTCGCGTTGGTTGCATTCATGAACGCTTGGTTCAAGGGTGATTTCACGCCGACAAAGCTGACCATCGTGGCCTTCTTTTTGGATTTCTTTATCCGGGTCATTGTTAACCCACGCTACTCGCCAACGCTGATCATGGCGCGATGGATGGTTAACAACCAGACAGCTGAGTATGTAGGGGCGCCTCAGAAGCGCTTTGCCTGGGGCATTGGACTGAGCTTGGCCACAATGATGATGATTCTTGTGGTGTTTAACGATGTACGTGGGCCGATCAACATGATCACCTGCCTCGTTTGCTTGATGTTGCTGTTTTTCGAAACTGCATTTGGCATCTGTATCGGTTGCAAGTTGTTCAATCTCTTTAACCAAGAGAAGGCACAGCTCTGTCCAGGGAATGTTTGTGAAATCAAAGACCGCGAACCGATCCAAATGGTGGCCTGGTATCAGGCGGTGATTGCCGCTTTCTACCTTGCTTTGTTATTCTCCCTGTCCCCTATCTTGCACTCTGTGACACCAAAACCGAGAAGTGCCGAATCTGTAGGAGCGCCTTCTCAAACCACGCCTGCCGAGGAAGAACGGTGTCGTGTTCCTGAGTTCGCCAAGAAGCTGGGGCATGAGGAGAAGTGGAAGCTTCACAACGGTTGTTGAATGACCGTTTGAGTCGATGGCGGTCCATCTAAGAGAGATATCAATGATTGACGATCAGCACTGACTATCAGTGCATTTTTGAAAAAGTGTTTCCAAATGGAAAATAAGTTCAAAAATGGCTCAGACACTCACTTGCAAAACCACTCCGAGACGGTGGAATAATCTTCTTTTGACTTTTTCTGTGGCGAAGTGGCGCCTTCTGCATCCCTTTGTGGTCAGCAAGTGATGTGGCTTGCAAGAGTGTTGCTTGAATCTATGGCTTTTTAACCAAAGACAACAACCATCAACAATGAAAATGCAGCCACCAAAAAAATGATGAAACCAGCCACATCCTTGTAGATGAGCTTCTCATCATCCTTTTCATCATTGTTTTTGCGCAATCTTAAGTTTGCTGAAGTTGTGTAGCGTCGTTGGCGTAATACCTGAGCCAAAATGTTGACGTTCATGATGCATTCCCCTTGTCGTTGTCATGTAGTTTGCTGGTGCCGTTCACAAGCAAGGCAGTCCCAATAAACAAAAGGGACATGCATATCCACAAAGTTCCATCAGAAATAGAGTTGCCCAAGGTGATGACTAGCGATGACAAAAATATCAGAAAGCTATTCAGCACCAGTACGGTTCCCCATATTTCGTGATGATTAGGTTTGAGCTTGCTGTTTTCCATGATCGCAAGCGTAGATAAAAATTAATTGTTTGAAAATTCGTTGAGCGCCGTATGTAAATGCCCGTACCTCCAAGGAAGCCTATACGGGCAATGCCGTACGTGAAGCGCCGAATTTAAAAGTCAATCAAAGTTCGATAAATTTGAACGATGACTTATCCAAAATCAGAAGAGATTGATGAGGCTCGAAGCTGGGGGCGCTCACTCATCGTTAGCGGTTTCTTAGTAATCATCTTGGTATTGACGTCCACAAACAATTGGGGTGACTTAGCCCTATTCATTGGGATGGGGATAGCAATGGTGTGGGGAGGTTGGGGGTTGTGTCGTTACTCAGATCAAGCCCACAGCAAGGCTTCAGATTCACGCGAGTAATTGAGCTATGAAAGTTGAAGCGAAATCAGAAGAAATGGTTCCCAAGAAGCAACTAGATGCAGAAAAAAAGATCTACTACAAAGACGTTGCTGGATTTTTAATTTTTATCGTCATCGTTCTAATCGCCTACTATGTAGCTGTTAACCTTCGCCAAAGTGGATGATTGGAATGCATGGATAAATTTGCAAAAGCACTTCTGTTTAGTTTCTTGCTAATTGCGGTAGATAAGCTGAGTTACATTCATCCAATAGGTCACCTCAACATCACTCCGTGGAATCCGCCGGCAGCTTTAGATGTTCTGTTTCTTTATTGGGCGGGAAGCGCATGGATGGCATGGTTGTACATCACGCTTGGATTTACAGACGTACTTGTTCGTGAGATTCCATTTTTCACGCCCGCAGTAGTGCTTGGGAATGCTGTGTTAGTCGCCTGCTATGCAAGCATTGCACTTTGCTTTAAACAGCTACTTAAAAAACGGTCACAAATTCATGAAAGAAACCAACTCCTGAAGTTAGGCTTGGTGCTCGTTGTTGGGGCCGCTACCACAGCATTCACGTACGTATTCACCCAGGCGTTTATTGGTGGGATTCCGAAAGATAGTGTTTGGGAGGCAGTTCATAGGTTTTTCATAGGAGACCTACTTGGATTTTTTGTTGTCTTGCCGTTGGTGTTTGTTGGAACTGACAAGCGCAGAAGATCACAGTACATAGAAATGTTTGGCAGCGGCATGTTTTGGCTGCTGATTGTGTTGCTGGTGGGGTGTCTTTGGTTTATTTTTAGTTTGCCAATCGAAAGTCAAATGAAATATTTTTTCAGTTTGTTTTTCGTATTGAGTTTGTTAGCCGCCACCTATTCACTTCCTGGGGCAACGTTTGCAGCTGCAATCGTGCAATTGCCCTTGGTTTTTTCAGCAAGTGGTTTGGGCGCATCTCCAGCATTGCTGATGGATTTACAAATTGTGATGCTGACCTTGTCCCTAACCGGCTTGATTATTGGAATGGTTGTAGACGAGCGTATGCAAGCAGAAAAAAAATTACGAGACAGTCTTCAACTGATCGCTGCTGGTGAGCTTGCCGGATCTTTGGCGCATGAATTGCACCAGCCGATGAGCGCACTCAGTGCATATTCTGAGTCTGCCATGATGCTCTTGTCTGACGCAGATCAGGATTCAGACAAGTTAGAAAGAGCAAGAGTCGTCTTGAAAAAGGTTGTCACTGAAACGCTTAGGGCAAGTGAAATTGTGCGAGGGTTGCGAGCCTACTTTATTGGTGGCGCATCTAATTTGCAACATCTTTCAGCGAAGACTTTAATTGAAGGTTGTGTCGAACGTCTACACAAATCGTTTCTTCTGGCTGGGGTAGAGATCGTCAAAACCTACGACCATAAAAACGATCGTTTGTTAGTCGATTTGGTGCAAATTAATACGGCAATTGGAAACTTGTTGAAAAATGCAATTGATGCCTCGCGCCATGGAATGTCGGTGTCAATCTTGGTATCAGATGTGGGTGACCATTCAGTGAGCATTCGCGTCATCGATGAGGGCGAGCCCTTGGCAGAAGAGATGGTTGAACAAGTATTTCGTCCATTTTTTACTCAAAAAAAAGATGGCTTGGGTCTAGGCCTTTCCGTCAGTAAGTCACTTGTTGAAAACAACGGTGGTGTTCTCAGGTATGTTGATTACCCAGTCAAGTGCTTTGAAATCATCTTGCCATCAGAATAGGCAGAATCATGATTGCAGATAAATTGGTGTGCATCGTGGACGACGACCTCGAAGTTCGAGATTCAATCTCTTTGATGCTCGGTTTAAAGGGTTTCGATTGCAGGACTTATGCAAGTGGCGTTGCTTTTCTGAGCGCGCCTCCATCGAGACCTTGCTGCCTAGTCCTCGACCTCAAAATGGGGGAGATGGACGGATTAACTTTGCAAGAAAAGATCAAAGAAAAAAATCTTCCAGTCGAAATTGTTTTCTTAACGGCATTTGCTGATGTCAGTGTCATGCGATCTGCGTTTCTGAACTCAGCCGTTGATTTTCTTGAGAAGCCAGTCGTCATGGAGCAAATGTTGAATGCGCTAGAAAAAGCCTTTTCAAGGCTCAAGGCGAAGGAGAACGGGCGCTCTGCTGATTTGCTACAAGAGACATTGACGCCAAGAGAGAAAGAAGTTTTTAGTGTCATTTCACAAGGCCTTACGCACCGTGAGATAGGCGAAATGCTAGGAATCAGTCCACGTACTGTTGAGGTCCATAAAGGACGGATCATGGAGAAGCTAGGTGTGAAAACATTGGCTGAGCTGATCAAAAAGTCACTGAAGAACCAGCGCGACTAGAACGGCGTACGGGCAAGCCCGTACGCTTCGATCCTGATTTCAGATTTTCAATTTTTTCGTACAGTAATACCTACATCACGTAGGTTTACTATGAGTAGTGCTAATCATCCATACTTTGATTTCTTAATCGCCAAGTCCTCGGTGCAAAGATTAACGAGACTTGATCCAGCTACAGAAAAGTTTCTTGAAATAGTCGCGCTACAAAATTTCAAGGGAAACAATCTGACAATGATGAAAGCTCTGGGATTAGCAGAAACACTGGCGTTAAGCCAATCTACCTTAGCCAAACGTATTCGGCGTTTGCATGAGATGAAGCTCATAGACATTCTTGTAGACGATGCAGATCGACGTATAAAGACCCTGTATCCGTCTAGGAAGACTTCTAGTTATTTCAGTGCACTGTCAACACAGATTGCGAAAGTTAGCCTAGGCAGGTTGCGTTAAGCAACGAGCTCCTCGGGTCTGAGGGGGCTACCAATTGGACCGCCGTGGCATTCGTTGTGCCTGGATGCAAATAATCACTGTCTTCAAACGGAATCTAGCCTATTAATTCACCGACGATTTCTTGTCGCTCAAAGTCGAAGTTGGCGGCAGATATGCCCCCCCCCCTACTCCACACACAGCCTTTTGAGTAGTGGGGGTGATGGGGTGCGAGACGGACTTCGCTATCGTTGCGCGATCATCTGCGCTTCATAATTGGCGTGGATGATCCCCACGTACTTGCAAAACCACTCCGAAATTGTTGACCAATCCTCGCATCGAAGTCTTCTCCTCCCGTGTGCACGGGAAAGGCGTCTTTGCCTTGTGCCACATGGCAGCAGGCGAGACGGTGATTGAATACGTGGGTGAAATTATTTCGATGTCCGAGGCGCAGCGTCGCCATCCACATGACCCGAGCAATCCCGAGCACACGTTTTACTTTCACATTGACGACGCCCGTGTCATTGATGGTCTGCATGGCGGCAATGCCTCGCGCTGGATCAACCATTCCTGCCGCCCAAACTGCGAGCCCGAAGAGGTGGATGGTCGCATCTTCATTAAGACACGCCGTCAAATTTGGCGTGGCGAAGAGCTGACGTTCAACTACGGCTTGGTCAGTGATGAGCCGATGACCGATGCACTCAGGGCGAAGTACGTGTGCCGCTGTGGCGCGAAAAAATGAAAAGGCACGATGCTGGCGCGTTCCGTCCTATCGCTGGGTCAGCGCACTGCGCCATAGGGGCAGTAGCCGGGCTTGGGGCCTACCTGCGGATGCAAGCGGCAGGTGTTGGGGCGCTTCTCGTACACCGTGCAACGCCGTGTTTTTGCATCCAAATTGGCGCAGTCGCCATTGGCACGGCGCGACAGCGTGAAGATGCTGTTCTTAAAGTTGAAGTGCTCAATCAGCCCCGCTTTGAGCAAACGTTTGGCGATTGGTTTGGGTTCTTCGTGTTCGGCCTCAAACGGATCCACCAATTCAAGACAAACCAAGTCGGGTAGCTTCACTTCGACGGGCATGGTGCAGCAGTTGGCCGCGCAGCTGTTGCACAAACCACTGCGGTAGCGGGTCCAGGTGTCGCAGTTGTCGACGTTGACGATGGAAATGTGTGACCTCATGGTTTCTCGGCCAGTGCAGGCAGTTGGTAGGCCAACACTTTGAGCGAACGCTCGGGGGATACATCGGCAAACACGGCGGGGTTGGCCACGCGTTGCACAAAGTTCAAGTCAGGTGCCAGTTCTTGCATTTGGTCTTGCAAGAACGCCACGCCCAACTCGGGGGCGTTCAAGCACAACAAGGCATGCCCTCCGGGGGCTAACAGCTCTGGCAAACGGCGTATCAAGCGGGCGTAGTCTTTGGTGGCCACGAAGCTGCCTTTTTGGTAGCTCGGTGGATCGACGATGACCAAACCATAGGGACCGCTGCGGGTGATCTTGCCCCAGGTTTTGAAGATGTCGTGCATCAAAAAACTCGCGCCTGTGGTGATGTCGTTCAGCGCATGGTTGTGTTGCCCAATGGCCATGGCGCCGTGGCTCATGTCCACGTTCACCACGTGCTTGGCGCCGGCTTGCAGTGCCACCACCGAGAACGCGCAGGTGTAGGCAAACAGGTTGAGCACTTTCAGGCGCGCTTGCGGGCTGGTTTGGTTGCGCACCCATTCCCGCACCCATTCACGGCCCTCGGCCATGTCCAAAAATAAGCCGTGGTTTTGCCCCTTCAGCACGTGCACGCGAAAGCGGCTGCCGCGCTCAGTCACCACATGTGGGTCGGGCACTTGACCGCGCATTAAGCGCGTTTCTAGGTGACCTTCGGCCCGACATTGGTAGACCCAGTTCAAGGGTTCGTTGGACGGTGCAATTTGTTGCCAACGGGCGCTCAGTGCGGCGTCGAGCGCGGCCAGTGCCTCTTCGGGCAGGGACTGAAAACTGGTCAGCACCCACACGGGAGGGAACACGTCCAAGGACAAATGTTCGCAGCCCGGGTACAAGCCGCCACGGCCATGGAACACGCGCTGAGCGTCTGTGGGCAGTGTCAGGGTGGCAATTGCGTCTAGCAAGGCTTGCATGGTGGGGCCGTTGGCGGGATGTAGGTGAAAAGTGCGTAAGTGTATGCACGGATGCGGCAGGGCAATGTTCGCTTTTTTCATCCGCTAGGATGGACCCCATTTTTAAAATAATTCGGAGCAAGCCTTTTCATGACCCCAGCCGAACAAGAATTGCGCACCGCTGCGCTTGACTACCACCGCGTGCCTACCAAGGGCAAGATTCGTGTTGAACCCACGCATCCGTTGGACAACCAAAACGATTTGAGCTTGGCCTACTCCCCCGGCGTGGCGTACCCCTGTTTGGAGATCGAGAAAGATCCCCAAACCTCTTACGACTACACCAGCCGCGGCAACTTGGTGGGCGTGATCACCAACGGCACCGCTGTGTTGGGCTTGGGTGACATCGGCGCGTTGGCCGGCAAGCCGGTGATGGAGGGCAAGGGCTGTTTGTTCAAAAAATTCTCAGGCATCGATGTGTTCGACATCGAGCTGGACGAGCGTGACGCCGACAAGTTGGTCGACATCATTGCGGCGATGGAGCCCACCTTTGGCGGCATCAACTTAGAAGACATCAAAGCCCCCGAGTGCTTCTACATCGAGCAAAAGTTGCGCGAACGCATGAACATTCCGGTCTTCCACGATGACCAACACGGCACGGCCATCATCTCGGCGGCGGCCATGTTGAATGGTTTGGAGCTGGCGGGCAAAGACATTGCCAAGGTCAAAGTGGCGGTGTCGGGTGCGGGCGCTGCTGCCTTGGCGTGCTTGGACGTGTTTGTTGGGTTGGGCGTGAAGACCGAGCACATTTTTGTGTGCGATTCCAAAGGCGTGATTTACGAAGGTCGACCCGGCGGCTACGACGAGTCCAAAGCCCGCTTTGCGCAAAAGACCCCCTTGCGCACTTTGGCCGATGCTGTCAACGGTGCGGATGTGTTCTTGGGCTGCTCCGCCCCCGGCGTGTTGACGCAAGACATGGTCTAGACCATGGCCGACAAACCGCTCATCTTGGCCTTGGCCAACCCTGAGCCTGAAATTCGTCCTGAATTGGCCCAAGCCGCGCGCCCCGATTGCATCATTGCCACCGGCCGTTCGGACTATCCCAACCAGGTGAACAACGTGCTCTGCTTCCCCTATATCTTCCGTGGTGCACTCGACTGCGGCGCCACCAAGATCACCGATGCCATGAAGATTGCCTGTGTTCGCGAGATCGCCGATTTGGCCAAACTCGAAGTGACGGCCGAAGTGCAAGCCGCGTACCCGGGTTTGGATTTGGCGTTTGGGGTGGACAACATCATTCCCAAGCCTTTTGACACACGCTTGATGTTCCGCATTGCGCCTGCGGTTGCCCGTGCGGCCGAAGCATCGGGTGTGGCCAAGCGCCCCATCAAGGACTTTGAGGCCTACGCCAAAACCTTGGCGACGTGGTTGAAATAAGCCCTTGAGTCGGCTCAAGTTCACCCGCGTCAAAATTTACAAAACGGTAGCCCGCCAGTTGCATGGCGTGGTGCCGTGTTGGGTGTGTGGCGCGCATGTGGCGCACGCGGAAGCCACGTTGGAACACATCCAGCCCTTGAGCGAAGGTGGCAACAGTCACCAAGAGAATTTGGCTATCAGTCATGACCGTTGCAACCATCAACGGCATGCGGCCACCAAAGCCTAACGAATACCCGAGTGGCAGCGAGGGCGCGTGCGCCTTGATACATTCAAGGCTTCTCGCATGACCACCTCTCGCCCTCATCCCAAACCCGCGCTGCTGGGCATCACCTTGTTGCTCGTCGCCATGGCGTGCTTTGCCTTGTTGGACACCACTACCAAACGGGTGACCACGGTGGTCCCTGTGTTGATGGCGGTTTGGGCGCGCTACTTTTTTCAAGCCATTCTCACTACCGCCGTTGTGCTGCCGGTGAAAGGGCTTGCGGGGCTGACCACGCACCACCCGCGGCAACACGTGACCCGGGGCGTGTTGTTGGTGGCGGTGACGGCCCTGGCGTTTTTGAGTTTGCAATTCATGCCAGTGGCCGAGTTCACTGCCATTGTGATGATCGTGCCCTTGCTGGTCACGCTGTTGGCCTCGCGCATGTTGGGAGAGCATGTGTCGTTGCCGCGCGTGTTGTTGGTGGGCGGAGGCTTTGTCGTCACCCTCATGATCGTGCGGCCAGGCACCGCGGTGTTTGGCTGGTCGTTGTTGATTCCGTTGGCGCTGGTGATCGTCAACACCGCGTTCCAACTGCTCACCAGCAAGATGGCGCGTACCGAAGACGCCATGACTACCCAGTTCTACACCACGTGGATCGGCGTGGCGCTGAGCTCGCTGTCTTTGTTTTGGTTTTGGGTGCCCATCAGCGACACGCAGGTGTTGCTCGAGTTGGTGCTCATGGGGGTGTCAGCTTCGGTCGGCCACTTCTTGCTCATCATGGCGTTTGCGCGCTCGCCTGCCGGCGCATTGATGCCCTACATGTATTCGCAAATCGGCTTTGCCATGCTGGGCGGTTGGCTGGTGTTTGACCATGTGCCCGACCATGTGTCGATGTTGGGCATCGGCTTGATCGCCGCCTGCGGCACTGCCGGTGGGTGGTTGACGGTGTACGAATTACGCCAAAAAACGCAAGGCTAGGCGCCGCGCGTCTGTCAGTGGTGTGGCGTGGTTTCCAGTCGTTGCACCTCAAAACCTTGTGCTTGCAGGCGGGTCAACAAGGCGTTGTAAGTGTTGGGGTTCACGCGTGGCGTGCGTGACAAGACCCACAGGTAGTCGCGCTTCGCATCGCTGACGGCGGCGAGTTGGTAGTCGGGGTCGAGGTCAATCACCCAGTAGTCGCCCCACACCATGGGCAGCCAGCTCAGCCATACAGGGGCAAAGCGCACTTGCAATTTGGGCGAGGTGGCGTTGCCCACTTGTTGGGCCAAGCCGAGTGCATCGATCGTGCTGCCATCAGCTGTGGTGCAACTGTTGAGCACTTGCACCGTGCCATTGCCTTGCGCCAAATACTGCGCCCGTGTGTTGGCCGCGCAGTTGCGTTGAAAGCGGTTGGGAAATTTAGCAATCTCGTACCACGTGCCCATGTAGCGCGACACGTCCAGCGCGGCAATGGTGTTGACGGGCGGCAGGGGCGCAGGCACTTGACCTTGGGCGCGCGCAAGGCCGACGTGCAGCGATGCATTCAACGCAAAACACAGTGTGAGCCAACCCAGTAAGCGCGTCATAGCGACTCCTTAAAACAAAACTTGAGCCTGCAGGTGGTGCAGCACGATCTCACCAATTTGTAGCAACAGCAACAACGCAATCGGCGACAAATCCACGCCGCCCATCTGCGGCAACACGCGGCGCACAGGGCGCAGCAAGGGCTCGACCATGAGGGCCAAGAAGTACAGCGCCTCAGAACCGCTTTTCACCCACGTCATCACCGCGTAAATGATGACCAACCAAACCAAGCTCGACACCACCAAGTTGACCAACTCGAAACCTGCTTGGGTCAGCAGCACCCAGGTAGGGGTGGTGGCCCCAGCCAGCAGCCACAGCAAGGCGTACTTGGCCAGCAACACGGCATAGGCGGCCAGCAAGCTGCCGGTGTCCAAACGCCCCAACGCGGGGACGAACCGCCGAACAGGCAACACGATCCAGTTGGTCACCGCAAACACAAACGGCGCCAAGGGGTTGCCTGAACGCGATGACATGGGAATGCGCTGCCAATGCAGGTAGGTGCGCAGCAGGCATGTGCCGGCCACCAGTCCGACGGCGAACTGCAAGATCAGGGAGAAAATTTGTATCAACATGCGCTCGAGTTTATGTGGGCTCAGGCAAAATTTAGCCCTTCACGCCAGATTGTTGACCATGCCACAAACACCTGCTCTGCCACGTCTTATTTTTGCCAGCCGTTGGTTGCAACTGCCTTTGTATTTGGGCTTGATTGCAGCGCAAGCGGTTTACGTTTTTCACTTTTGGGTGGAGTTGGTGCACTTGATCGAGGCCGCCTTTGGTAGCCAAGCTGCGCTGGATGCATTGGTGAGCAGCATTGGCTACAAAACCGGCATGACGGTGACGCACCTCAGTGAGTCGATCACCATGTTGGTGGTATTGGGCTTGATTGATGTGGTGATGATTTCCAACCTGCTCATCATGGTCATCGTGGGAGGCTATGAAACCTTTGTCTCGCGCATGTACCTAGAAGAGCATCCCGACCAACCTGAGTGGTTGAGTCATGTGAACGCCTCGGTGTTGAAGGTGAAACTGGGTATGGCCATCATTGGCATCTCATCGATTCACTTGCTCAAAACCTTCATCAATGCAGCCAATTACGATGAAAAAGTGTTGATGTGGCAGACCATCATTCACATCACCTTTTTGCTGAGTGCGATGGCGATTGCCTACACCGACAAGTTGACCCACCGCCCCTCGGAGACGCACTGACATGCATCGCAACGCACTGGTTTTGTTTTCCGGGGGGCAAGACTCCACCACTTGTTTGGCTCATGCGCTCTCGCAGTACGAACGCGTCGAGACCTTGGCGTTTGACTACCGCCAACGTCACTTGGTCGAGCTGGAGGCGCGCATGCACGTGCTGGCGCAAGTGCGCGCCCAGTTCCCGCAATGGGCGCCCAAATTGGGCGAAGACCATTTGCTCGATCTCGGTGTGCTGGGGCAGGTGAGCGAAACCTCGCTCACGCGCGACATGGCGTTCAAGATGGAAGCCTCTGGTTTGCCCAACACCTTTGTGCCGGGGCGCAATCTGTTGTTTCTCACCTTGGCTGCGGCCTTGGCGTACCGCCGTGATTTGGATGTGATCGTCACCGGCGTGTGCGAAACCGATTTCTCAGGCTATCCCGACTGTCGCGATGACACCATGAAGGCCATGCAAATTGCGCTCTCGCTCGGCATGGACCGCCGCTTGCTGATTGAGACCCCACTGATGTGGATCGACAAAGCGCAGACCTGGCAGCTGGCGCATGACCTGGGCCAAAAAGCGCACCCACAGGGCGGCGACCAGTTGGTGAACTTGATCGTGGAGCACACCCACACCTGCTACTTGGGGGACCGCACACACCGCCACGATTGGGGCTATGGCTGCGGCACCTGCCCCGCGTGCGATTTGCGCGCCAAAGGCTGGCAGCGCTGGAAGGCTTAACTCGTGGTGAGTACAAACTTGGCCACGCTGCCTTCGGCCGCAGGCGTGAACTGCCACACCGTGTCGTGGTAGCTGGCGACGCCGGGGCGATGGGCGATGGACACCAAGCCGCCACCTTCTTCGCGCACCATGGTCAGCAGCTTTTCATAGAGCACTTTTTCGCCGGCTTCGTCGAGTGCGCTGGTGGCCTCGTCGGCAAATACCCAGCGTGGCCGCTTCAGCAACACACGCGCCAAGGCCAAGCGTTGCTGTTCACCCCCTGAGAGTTGTTGGGTCCAGTGGCCGGCCACGTCCAGCTCGGTGGCGAGGTGTGGCAACAACGCGTCGTACAACGCGTTCTTCAAGGCCTCGTCGGTGTAGTGCTCGGCACTGTCGGGGTAAGCCAGCGCTTGGCGCAGCGTGCCTTCGGGGAAGTAAGGGCGCTGCGGCATGAACACGCTGCGATCAGGCAACACCACGGGGCCGTAGGTGATGGGTTCGCCACGGCGGTCGTGCGTCGGGAAGGTGACGTAAGGCCAAATGCCTGCCAGTACGCGCAACAACGTCGATTTGCCGCAACCCGAAGGGCCACGAATCAACACGGTGTCACCCGCAGCCATGTTGAGAGAGGTGTCCGCCAACAACACCTCGCCATGGGGCAACGACATGGTCAAGGGCGTGGTGTGCAGCGCGTTGATGCCGGTCGTGGTGGCGTCCACACGTGGCGTGGTCTCGGTCACCGCCAGCATTTGGTCTTGGAAACTGGTCAAACGCAAGGTGGTGGCTTGCCACGACGCCAAGCGGCTGTAGTTGCTGATGAACCAGCTGAGCGACTCTTGCACTTGGCCAAAGGCAGAGGAGATTTGCATCAACTCGCCCAACTGAATGGCGCCACTGAAATAACGTGGCGAGGCCACCAGCATGGGGAACACCACCGCGGCTTGGCCGTAGCCCGAGTTGAACCAGGTGTAGCGCTTTTGCACGCGCAGCAAACGCATGAAGTTGTCCAGCACTTGGGCGAAGCGTTGTTGCAGCGACTGGCGTTCTACTTTGTTGCCGCGGTCGAGGGCGATGGCTTCGCTGTATTCGCGCACACGCATCAGGTGGTGACGGAAGTCGGCTTCGAGGCGCTGTTGCGCGAAGTTGAGCGAGGCCATGGAACGCCCAATGAGGTGTCCGATCAAGCTGCCGCACAAGGCGTAGGCCAAAGCCATCCAGACCATGAAGCCAGGAATGTTGTAGGTCTCGCCACCGATGTCAAAGCTAAACCCACCCGAGAGCGACCACAAAATACCAATGAAGCTCAGCAAGGTCACCGTGGCATCGAGCAAGCCCATCGACAGCCCCACCGTGTCGGCGGTGAATTGCTGCACGTCTTCCTGAATCCGTTGGTCTGGGTTGTCAGTGCCGTTTTTCGATTGCAGTTCGAGTTGGTAAAACACATGACCCGAGAGCCAGCGTTCTAAGTAGTCGCGCGTCATCCAGGCGCGCCAACGCACTTCGAGCAACTGCGTCAGGTAGAAGCGGTACACCGCCACGATGATGAAGCAAGTGGCCAGCATGGCAAACACGCCCAGCTGCTTCCAAAACACCTCGGCGTTGCGGTTTTGCAGCGCGTCGTAGAACACGCGGTTCCAGTCGTTCAGCAGCACCATCATGTAGACCATGCCGAGGTTCAAGCTGATGCAGGCACCGAGCAGCAAACGTGCGCGCCATTTTTCTTCGGACTGAAAGTAGGGCAGCGACAAGGCCCACACGCGGCTGAGTTGCAGGCGGCTTTTTTGCCAATTCGTCGCCACGTTGGCGGCAACGGTGCGGAATGCGTTCATGGGATTCAGACTTCGGTGTTGCGCACGCCACTGGCCACATGGCCGGCAGGAACGTGACGGGCCGCGGATTCAATGTGACCGGTTTGGTCATCAAAGAAAAAGTCGGGTTCGAACTCGCGCAAGAACTCCCCTTTTTCTAGTCCGCCTAAAAACATGGCTTCGTCCACTTCAATGTTCCAGTCCATCAAGGTGCGTATGGCGCGTTCGTGTGCAGGTGCGCTGCGTGCGGTGACCAAGGCCGTGCGAATGCGCATGTGCGGCGTGCCGGCCTGCTGCAGCACTTGCAACGCGGAAAGCAAGGGTTTGAATGGGCCGGCGGACAAGGGTTGCTCGGCTTTTGATTTTTCGTGTTGCTGAAACGCATCCAGGCCTTGCGCTTGAAACACGCGTTCGGCTTCGTCGCTGAACAGCACGGCATCACCGTCAAAGGCGATGCGCACTTCGTGCGGGTTGGCTTCTGATGCGCGGGCTGAGTGGGGGTACACCTGCGCGGCCGGCACGCCGGCATCGAGAGCGGAACGCACGTCTGAGAGGTGGGTGGATAAAAACAAGTTGGCGTTGAGCGGGCGCAAATAACGCCACGGCGATTGACCGCGTGTGAAGCTGCCGCGCTGGATGGGCAAGCCGTAGTGCTGGGCCGAACGGAACACGCGCATGCCGCTGACGGGGTCGTTGCGCGAGAGGATCACCACCTCTACGCGTTGGGCATCGGCACTGTTGAATGCCAACAGTTTTTGCACCAACGAGAACGCCACGCCGGGTTTGGCGGGCGTCTCTAAGCGACCGAGCTGCAAGTTCATGTAGGCACGGTCGTCGCCTTGTTCGAAGACTTGGTTTTCTTCTTCGAAGTCAAACAAGGCCCGTGAAGAGATGGCGACCACCAATTTACCGTCGAGCGAAACACCCATGAATTACCTCACCCATTGATTGAGTTGAATGATTGGCAGCATCACCGCCAGAACGATGAGCATGACCACGGCTCCCATCGCCACAATGAGCAGCGGCTCAAGAACCGTGGCGAGTTGCAGCGCACGGCGTTGCACGTCGTCACTCAGTTGTTGTGCCGCGCGTTGCATCATGCTTGGGAGTGTGCCGGTTTGCTCGCCCAAGCGCGAAAACATGGCCAGCAACCTTGGAAAGCGTGGGTGCTGCGCCAACGCCGTCGCCAAGGGCGCACCTTCGCGCACCAACACCCATGCCTCTTGGGCATCGCGCTGTAGCGCGGTGTTGCTCAAGGTGTCAGCCGCTGTTTGCAAAGCTTTCAAAATGGGGACGCCCGCAAGGGTCAGCATGGCCAAGGTGTTGGCAAACCTTGCCGCGTTGTAGCCGCGTGCCAAACGCCCGATGAGGGGGAGTTGTAACCAAGCGGCATCGAAGCGAATGCGCAGAGCCGGTTGGCGCAAGGCGATGCGCAGGCCCCCCGCGGCCACACCGATGAGCACCAGCCCTGCCAGCCAGTAGCTTTGCACCCAGGCACTGATGCTCAGCATCACCCGTGTGAGCGTGGGCAGTTGTTGTTGGTTGTTGCTGAACACCTGGGCCACTTGCGGCATCACGTAGGCCAGCAAGAACAGCACGATGGTCAAGGCCACGGCGCTCACGATGGCGGGGTACAAGCCGGCGGCCATCAACTTGTTGCGCAGTTGGTGTTGTTCTTCCAAGTCACTGGCCAAGCGTTCAAGCACCAGGCCGAGTTGACCGCTTTGTTCACCTGCGCCCACCACGGCGGTGTAGATGGCATTGAACTCGCGGGGGTGTTGCGCCAGGGCTTTGGCAAACGGCGCCCCGGCGTTGACTTCGGTGCGCAGGGCAGACACCAAGTCGCGTTGGCGTGGGCTGTCGGCTTCGTCACTCAAGGCGGCCAAGGCTCGTTCCAGCGGTAGCCCTGCGCTGACCAAGCCCGACAGCTGTCGTGTCCAGATGGTCAGTGCGGTGTGGTTGAACACCTTGCTTTCCCAAATCACGGTGTTCAAGCCACTGCGGGTGTGTTGCACAGGGTCGACCTTGAGGGGCACCCATTCTTGCGCGCGCAACTGGCTGCGCGCTGCGTGCGCGGTGTCGGCCTCTAACACGCCGCGGCGTGTTTGGCCTTGCAGGTCGAGGGCTTCAAACGCGTAGGCAGGCATCGTGGACGAGACGGTTAGTCGCGGGTGACGCGAATCAGTTCTTCGCGGGTGGTGATGCCAGCGCGGACCAAGCGTTCGCCATCGTCACGCATCAAGGTCATGCCGTTGCGCTGCGCCGCCTCGCGCAACTGCGCTTCGCTGGCTTGGTTGTGGATGAGCGCGCGGATGTCGTCGTTGGCGGTGAGCAGCTCAAAAATACCGGTGCGACCCTGGTAGCCGCTGTGGTCACATGCGGCGCATCCTTGACCTGCGCAGTGCGTGCAGGCTTTGCGCAACAAGCGTTGAGCCAGCACACCGAGCAACGAGGAGCTGAGCAAGAAGGGCTCGATCCCCATGTCGGTCAAACGTGTGATGGCGCTGGCCGCATCGTTGGTGTGCAGCGTAGCCAACACCAAGTGGCCGGTGAGCGAGGCTTGGATGGCGATTTGCGCGGTCTCGTAGTCGCGAATCTCGCCAATCATGATGATGTCGGGGTCTTGGCGCAAGATGGCGCGCAGGGCTTTGGCAAAGTCCAAATCAATCTTGGGGTTCACCTGCGTTTGGCCCACGCCGGCCAACTCGTATTCAATCGGGTCTTCCACCGTCATGATGTTGTTTTGGCTGGCATCCAAGCTTTGCAGTGCGGCGTACAGCGTGGTGGTTTTGCCCGAGCCCGTGGGGCCCGTGACCAAGATGATGCCGTGGGGTTGCTTCACCAAGCGCTCAAAGCGTTGCAGCGTGTGGCCTTCCATGCCCACAGCGTGCAGCGTGAGTTTGCTCTCTGACTTGTCGAGCAATCGCAACACCGCGCGTTCGCCGTGTGCGCTGGGCAAGGTGGACACGCGCACATCGATGGCGCGTTGGCCCAAGCGCAACGAGATACGCCCGTCTTGGGGCAAGCGCTTTTCAGCAATGTCCAACTCGGCCATGATTTTCAAACGCGAAATCAAGGCCGCGTGCAACGCGCGGTTGGGTTGCACCACTTCGCGCAACGAGCCATCCACACGGAAGCGCACACTGCTGTGGCGCTCGTACGGTTCGATGTGAATGTCGCTGGCACCGTCGCGTGCAGCTTGCGTCAACAACGCGTTGAGCATGCGGATGATGGGCGCATCGTCGGCTGCTTCGAGCAAGTCTTCCACGGCGGGCAAGGCTTGCATCATGCGGGCCAAGTCGGCGTCGCTTTCTACTTCGCTCACCACCGCAGCGGCATTGCTGTCGGCTTGCGCATAGGCTTCGCTGATGCGCTTGGCCAGCGTGGCTTTGTCGGCGTATTCAAACGCCTGCGCCGCATGACGGCGCGTGACCTCGCTCCACGCACTCAGGTCGGGTGCATCGCTGTGCCACAGCGTGAGCGTGTGACCATCGTCCTCCAGCAGCAGCTGGTAGGTTCGGGCGAAGGCGTAGGGCAGTGGGCGACGCATGGTTTATGGCGCAGGCTTGGGGGCAGGTGCCGGGAGTGGCGGTAAAGACGGTGGATTGCCGGTGCTCAGAAGCGGGTTGAAGCTGGGCTGTGCGGCTTGTTGCAAGCCCATCATTTGCTGGTAACGGTTGTTGCTGAGCGTGTCAGACGAGGTGGCGTCGCGCACCACCACGGGGCGCAAGAACACCATCAGATTTTTCTTGGTGCGCGAGCGGCTCTCGCTCTTGTACAACCAGCCCAGCACAGGAATGTCGCCGAGTCCAGGGACTTGGCTGGAGGCGCTGGCGTATTCGTCGGACAGCAAACCGCCCAACACGATGATGGAGCCATCGTCCACCAACACGTTCGACTCGATGCTGCGTTTGTTGGTGATCAGCCCTGCGGTGGACGACTTGGTGTAGTCGATGCTCGACACCTCTTGGAAGATGGTGAGCTTGACGGTGCCGGTTTCGCTGATTTGCGGCTTCACCTTCAGCGTCAAACCCACGTCTTTGCGTTCAATGGTTTGGAACGGGTTGACCGAGCCGTTGGCCGTGTTGTTGTTGGTGTATTGACCGGTGACAAAGGGCACGTTTTGGCCCACCACAATCTTGGCTTCTTCGTTGTCCAGCGTCAGCAAGGTCGGTGTGGACAACACGTTGCTGTCCCCGTTTTGTTGCAAGAACGTGGCCAAGCTGCCCAACACATACGTGCCGTTGATCTGCCGCGCGGTGCCCACATTCAGCCCGTTGCCCAACACGTTCAAGCTGCTGTTGGCACCACCCGAGGCGCCCAAAATATTGCCAGCGCCAATGCTGCTGCCCGTGGCAGAAACAATGCTGTTGTTGAAATTGGTGCCAATGATGCCCACCGTGCCACCGGCTTGCCCCGTGGCGTTTTGCCATTGAATGCCCATTTGTGCCGCCTTGTCGGCGTTGACTTCGGCAATCAAACTTTCCACCATCACTTGGGCGCGGCGTTGGTCCAGCATGTCAATCACCGCACGCAGTTGTCGGTATTGCGGCTCGGGGGCTGTGATGATGAGGGAGTTGGTGGCGGGGTCGGCCTGAATTTGTCCGCCTGTGGCAGTCCCCGGCGCCACGCTGCTGCTGCCCACCGTGCTGCCCGGAATGAGCGTGGGCAGCGGTACGACAGGTGTGATGCTGCCAGTCGCCACAGGCGCACTGGCGTTGCTGCCTGTGGCTTGACCGCTGATGGCCGCACGCAAGGTGGTGGCGAGTTTGGTGGCGTCAGCGTTTTTCAAATACACCACATGAATATTGCCGCTGGGATTGGTGCCCCCGGGTTGGTCGAGCTTGGCGATCAGGGACTTCACCAAGGCCACACGCGCGGGGTTGGCCGCACGCACGATGAGGGCGTTGCTGCGTGGCTCCGCCAGCAAGGTGGTTTTGTATTCGCTGCCGGTTTGCCCGGGTGTGCCAGTGGGCGCAGGGGCGGCACTGCCAGACTCGATCAAACGCAACACCAGAGGCGCCAAGTCCACCGCAATCGCGTGCTTGAGTTGAATCACTTCCACATCGCTGGCGTTGGACACATCGAGCGTGGCAATGATGCGCGCCATGCGTTGCAGGTTGTCGGCGTAGTCGGTGATGATGAGGCTGTTGTTGCCGGGGTTGACGTTGATGGTGTTGTTGGGGCTGATGAGCGGGCGCAGCACCGGCAGCAAGTTGTTGGCCTGCTCGTAGTTGAGCTTGAAGATGTGGGTGACGATTTGACCGTTGCCTGAACCACCGCCCGACTTTTCAATTTGCTGCACGTTGCCGCCTTGCAGTTTGGCATCGGCTTCAGGAACGATTTTGTACAAACCCTTGGTCTCGACCATGGCAAAGCCTTGCAAGCGCAACACGGCCAAAAACTGGCTCCATGCTTCGTTGGGTGTGACGGGCAGTTCGGTGCTCAGGTTGATCGTGCCTTTCACGCGCGGGTCCACCACCAAGTTGCGGTTGGACAGCGTGGCTAAGGTGCGCGCCACCGATTCGATTTCGGCGTTCACAAAGTTGAGTGTGATGGGCTCAGCTGCTGCGGCCTTCTTGACGGGGGGCGCCGCATGCAGCAAAGACGCACCTGACAGCGAAAGTGCAGGCGCCAAGGCCAAGCTGATGGCGAGACGCAAGGTCTGAGGACGTGAGAGAGAAGAGAAACGCTTCAGCATGGTGTTAACCCAGTTTCAAGATCGACTTGGCACCTTGGCGTTGGCCAAGGATGTTCAATAAATTAGAGAGCGCGGCTTCGGCATCGGGCGCGGCAGACGCCTCGCCCGAAAAGTGCACGCGGCCATTTTGCAGATGGCCGCTGCCTTGCAAGCGCAAGCTGCCTTCCAGTGTGTCTAAGGTCAGTGCCAGGGTGTCGCCGCCTTGCAGCTGCACACGGTAACTGCCCAAAGGCCGCAGTGTGGTGAGTTGTGTGGACGCTTGTTGCCATTGCAACTCGGCGTGGCCTTGCACCTGTTCTACGCCTGCTTGGCGTGTCCATTGCAAGCCTTGCGTCTGCGATTGCAATTGCCCACCGGGCTGTATGGTGTTCCAGGGCGCCCCCAAACCCACCAGCATGGCTGCTGGCCAGAGGGCGGTGTGGTCGCTGACCTGTACTTGCACACCCCGCCAGCGTGGTGCCACATCCAGTTGAACCGGATGGGGCAAGCAACACGCAGTGCTCAGCGTGGCACGCAGTCCCACGCGCGCGTGGGCCATGTCGAGGTGCGGTCGCAGCTGCCACTGCACACGCGAGGGCAGTGCTGTGGAGGGCGGGGCTGCGAATGAAGAGTTGCGTGCTTGGTTGTGCGAGGCGCCATCGCTCAGCACCCATTGCGCCGAGCCGTTCCACACGGTGCCTTGGGGGTCTTGCCACAGTAAGCGTTCCCCACTGGCCTGTGCCAAGGCGTGTGTCAACCAAACAGCAGGGGCTTGGGTCAGCAGTGCCAACCCCAAGCCGAGGCTCGCACCTGCCCACGCCCAGCGACGGCTGGTGTGCGTATGAGGGGTCAGGTGTTGGCGTGACATGGGTGAATTAAGGCGTTGCGTTGCGTGCGGGCAAGCGCATGACCAGCTGGCCATCCCACGCCACGGTAGCAGAGAGGTTGGCGTTGTTGGATGCATTGACGCTGCGCGTCAAGTGCGCTTCCAACGGCAGGGCTTGCGCGTGCGTGCGTGCCTGTGCCAGCCACTGCGCCAGTGTGGGGGCGGGGACGCCTTTGATCTGTACGCTCACGCGCTCGGCTTGCACATTTAGTTGCATGCCGGGTAAGGCGGTGATGCTTTGTAGACGGCGCAATGCTTCGTCACGAGTCAGCGGGGTTTGCTTTTGCAGGGCAAGGGCCTTCGCTTGCATACCGAGTAGATGCGCGTGTTGTTGTGTCACTTGGTCGCGCCGCAAGCTGCTTTCTTGCAACGTGGTGAGCGCGGGGGCGATGGCAACGAACCACACAAGCAAGAGAACCAGGGCACTGGCCAATAAAGACACACTGCGTTGCTCACGCGTTGTTAAGTCTTGCCAACGGGCGTGTAACGTCATTTCACGCCCTCCGCTTGCAACACCCAAACATCCGTGCCGTCTTGGCGCAAGCGCAGGCCTTGGGCTTGCAGTCGAGCGGTGGCGGCAGATGCTGCGCTTGGATTCAGTGCAACACCGTGCACACGCAATGCATGGTCAGAAAAATGCAATTGGGTAGGCCAGCTGCCAGCTGGCAGCACGTCGGCCAAGACGGCCAACAAGGGTTCGAAATCGGTGCTAGAGGCGGCGCCACTTTTTTGTTGCAACACATCGAGTTCGCGTTGCATTTGCAAGGGGGCGTCGATCACCAAGGTCACGGAAGGGAAGGTGGTTGTCAACACCTCAGCCAGCGCGGCCTGTTGCGTTTGGAGTGCGCTGCGCGTGTGCCATGCCATGGCGTTGAGCCCCAGCACATTCAGCACGATCAAGCTAAGTAAACCCCAGCGCACAGGGCGCCACGCGGGGGCATGACGCAGGGTTTGCCATGCGGTTTGCAACTGTCGCTGCAGACGTTGCAGAGGGCCTTGGGCCCATTCGCCTTGCGCCAAGTCCCAGTCGGACTGGCTGGCCTGGACCCAGCGCTGCGCTGCGCTTTGCAGCATGGGCTGGCGCTGCAAGGTGTGTTGCACACGACTGACCATGGCAGGCTCGGCTTGAATTTGCCAATCGTCAGGGCGTAGCGCTGCAAATGCATGCCATTGAGCCACGTTCGGGGGCAAGGCGGTCACGCCTTGTGCGTGGCACAACACGCTGTGCGCCTGATCGGGCTCGCCCATCACGTGCAGTGTGGGGGTGGCGCTGGGTGCCAGTTCGGGGACGAGGCGTTGCACCGTCAGCCCGGCTTCTTGCAAGGGGGCCAGCACGGCGCGCAGCCAAGCTTTGTCGCAGGCGGCCACCAGTAGCGCGCCGCCGGTGCGTGCCACGGCGTGCGCATGGGGCGGGAGGGCTAAGTGCAGCTGTGTGGGGTCATCGAGTAGGCGGTCTTCCAGCAACCCTTGCAGCACGGTGTGCAAGCGCGTGCCGTGGCTGGCGGGCGGCAGATGCACCTGCAGCCAAGACAAGCGACTGTGGGGAACGACCGCGACCACTTCGCCTGCATGGGCGGACAACGTGGCGGCCATGCCCGTGGCGCTGCGCAGCACGCTGTGACCGTCCGAGTGCACGTGGGCGTAGCCCGTGGACGTGGCGGCATGGGCAGTGTGGGGGAGCGCAAGAATCAGCATGGAAAGATCATTGTAGAGAGCCGGACTCGCGCCAGAGCACCTTCAAATCGGTCAAGTCGCGCTGCACCAATGAGCGCTCTTGCAGGGTGATGTGCGGCATACGCAACTGCCCCCACACCTCAAAGTAACGGGTGTTGACGCTGTGGCTGCTTTCTAAGCTGGCGGGGCGCCCCAGCGCTTTTTGAAATGCATCCACCGAAGCCCAGTGTTGGCGTTCGCGCAGCTGCACCAGACGCTGGGCGTCTGTCAGGCTCAAGCCGGGCACGCTGGCAAACAGCACGGGCGCACTGGCGGTGTTGAGGTTGATGGGCGACCGCGTTGGCAACACCGTGACATAGGGCGCCAGTGTTTGCACTGTGGCAGCTGACAGCCCCAGCCAAGTGAGTTGCGCCACGCGCTGGGGCATCAAGGACGCGCCACCGCTTTGACGCTGAGCCGCCAGCAGGCCTTGGGTGAACAACTGCAGCTGCGAGGGGGCGATGCCCAGCGTGTTGAACAAGCGTTCAAACATCAGCACGGTGGAGGCGTCGAGCTGATCACCGTTGAGCAAGTTGGTCACGTTCAACCGTCCTTGCAGGTCGGTGATACGACCCGACAGCAGCACCTGTTGGGTCAAGGCGTTGTCATTGGCTTCGCTGGGGCTGGTCGAGGCGTCGGGTAAAGCCGCCAAGAACGCAGAGAGCCGGGCTTCTTGCAAAGGCACAGCCCAAGGCTCTGCCAAGTGGTCGGTGGGGGCGCTGGCATCGCCGGCGCGGGCGTCCTCACGCAAGATGACGCGTGCCCAATCCAGCGCGCCGGTGAGCAGCCAGCGCCCTTGGCTGCGTTGGCGTTCGGCGCTTTCTACCTCGAGCGTGCGCCACTGCTGCCACAACGCACCCGCTGCAAAGGTGGCCACCAGCGCCACCAGCAACATGGCGGCCAGCAGGGCGGCGCCGCGTTGAGACGGTGCGCTTGCGGCTGCTACCTTGTGGCGTGTGTGGAGGGGCGCGCGCGTCATGACTTGGTGTTGCTGAAGTTGGGGCGTACCCAGTCCAAGGTCAACTGTCCCCGCACACCTGTGCGTTCGGGGAGATCGATTTGCAAGCGAATGGCGTCGGGCAAGGCGGTGGGCACGGTGCTTGACGCGGTGTTGCCTATGCTGCCCGTATTGCCGGCACTTGAGAGCGGGTGGGTCCACGCGTTGCCACGAAAGTAGGTGAGCTGCCACGTATCGAGCGGCAGCAACACAACTTCGAAGGCGGCATCGTCGCTGCTGGGGTTGCGCCCCCAGCGTTCGGCTTGGCCCCAGGCTTGTTGCAACGCACTGCGCGTTTGCAGTGGGGCCGATTGCCAGCGCACCCAGTGGTTGTCGCGCAAGGTCCAGCCGACCACCCACAGCCCTGCGTTCGCACCGTCGGGGCGTGTGGCTGTGGCATGGCGTGTGATGCGTAGCGTGCGGCCGTCCCAGTTGACCCCTGTGTCGGCGAGGCCGGGCACGGCTTGCACGGCATTCAGATCGGCTTGCCATTGCGCCAGTACGGTTTGCAGTAAAGCGGTTTGGTCCACGTGTGTTTGGGTTTGCGTGCGTGTGCGCATGAGGTTGTCCAAGCCGCGCCACCCTAGGCCCGCCAACACGGCCATCAGCATCAGGGCGATGAGCAGCTCAATCAGGGTGAAGCCACGTTGGCGTTGCATCTGAGGTGACATCAGTAACGCCCCAACACAGTGGTGATGTTCAGCACAGGTGTGGCGGCGTCAAACACCTGGGCATCGACGCGGCGGAATGACGGGTTGGGGGTGGTGCGCACCGTCAGCGCCACCTCGAACGTGCGCGCGGCTTGCACACACGGCACGCGTGTGTTGCCCACGCTGGGCAGCTGCTGTGACAAGCGCAGTTGGTTCAGCGCGTTGTCGGCACACAGCTGGGCCAGCAGCACATCGGTTTGGCGCTGCGCATTGCGCGTGAGCGCGCCACTGAGATGCAGGCCGCTCATCAGCGCAATGGCGGTGATGGCGAGGGCCACCAGCACTTCCACCAGTGTGAAACCCTGGGCGTTGGAGGGGGTGGGCTTGCGTGTCCTCATGGTTCTACGCGGAAAGGGGCCAAGCCGTTGGTGCCAATGCGAATCACCGCGACGGATTGCGTGGACGACTCGCCTGTCGGGTTGTTCGTGCCGGTGACGCTGAGGGTGATGCGCGTGGGCGCGAGGATGGGCTCTGGCCCCAACACCACGGTGTCGTTGGTGCTGCTGGCTATGGTGGCTTGTGTGCCGGCAGTCAGCCAAGGCTCTGTTCGGGGGGCGGGAGCGCCGGGTGTTTGTGCCGGTGGGGTGACGGGTTGAAGGGTGAAGCCCTCGGCATTCGCTTGCCAAACCAAAGCCACACCGCTGCTGCGCGACTGTGCCCGTGCGGCTTCGAGCACGGCGACCAAGCGTTGGGCTTCACGCGCTAACTGGGCTTGTGGGCTGGAGCGCAACGACAAGCTGACACCTGCGATGGTGATGCCGATGATGGCCAGCACCACCAACAGTTCCAACAAGGTGAGGCCGCGTTGGCGCTGCATGGCGGGTGCGGCAGGGTGTTTTATTGCCAGCTGCCGATGTCGGCGTTTTTGCCTTCGCCGCCGGGTTGGCCGTCTGCGCCGAGTGACAGCACATCCACTTCACCCTTCACGCCGGGGTTCATGTATTGGTAGGGGCGACCCC